>JAJXYI010000265.1 GCA_021780625.1 bacterium
CTCGCCTGGATTTCAGCCTCTGTGATCTCTGCTCTGTGGTTCAATTGCGGTTTTTGGGCTCATCCGACAAAACCGGGAGCTGAGACTCCCCGAATTTGGTTGCAGGAGTTCGCCCCTTCTCCACTTTCGCCGAATTCGGCAATGGATTCTGCCGTCCCGCGAACCGGGTAAACCGCTCCGACCGAGGTCGGGGCCGATGACTCCTACCAATGGAATCATCGTGTCCGTTCGCCAACGCAAACGCCCATCCTCCCCTGTTGCCCCAATCGGCAGCACCGACCCCTGCCGCCCGCATGGGTGGGAGCCCGGCACCGCGTCGCTGCCCGGCGCCACCCCATTCTTGAAGCGATGAAACGTTTCTTCGACCCGTTCGTCCACCTCGCCAACGTGCGCCAGCTCGTCCGCTGGACCATTCTCGTCGTGCCCGTCGGAATCCTCGCCGGATCGGCCAGCGCGCTCTTCCTGTGGCTGCTGGACCGCGCGACGCATCTACGCTGGGACCACGGCTGGCTGCTTTACCTGCTGCCCGTGGGCGGCGTCATTGTCGGCGCGCTCTACGCCTGGCTCGGCGGAAAATCGGACCGCGGCAACAACCTGATCCTGGAGGAAATTCACGAACCAGGCGGCGGCGTGCCCACGCGCATGGCGCCACTGGTAATGATCGGAACCATCCTGACGCACCTGTTCGGCGGCTCGGCCGGACGCGAGGGCACGGCCGTCCAGATGGGCGGCAGTCTCGCCGCAGGTTACGGTCGATGGTTCAGGATCAAACCCGAAAATCGCCGCGTTCTCCTGCTCGCGGGTGTCGCCGCCGGCTTCGGTTCGGTGTTCGGCACTCCGCTCACGGGCGCCATATTCGCACTTGAGGTCGTCGTGATCGGCCGCATGGAGTACGACGCCCTGGTCCCCGTCCTCGTGGCCAGTGTCGTCGCCGACGCCACCTGCGCCGCGTGGGGCATACGGCATCCGACCTACACCATCGCGTTCTCCGAGCCTGGAAGGCATTTCGCGGAGCTCACGCCAGGCCTTCTCGCGGCCGCCGCGCTCGGAGGCATCGCCTTCGGCCTGGCCGGAAAACTCTTCGCGGAACTCACGCACGCACTCCAGCACCTGTTCAAGCGGATCGTTCCAAGCGCGCCCTTCCGACCCGCGCTCGGCGCCGCGATCGTCATCGTCCTGACCTGGCTGGTCGGCACCCGCGACTACCTCGGCATCGGCGTCATCTCGCCCGATCCGCACGGCGTGTCGATCCTGGCGGCGTTTCACCCCGGCGGCGCGACAGCCTTCAGCTGGGGCTGGAAGCTCATCTTCACCGCCGTGACGCTTGCCGCCGGATTCAAGGGCGGCGAGGTCACGCCGCTGTTCTTCATCGGCGCAACCCTCGGCAACGTGGTCGGCCACCTGTTCGGGCTCCCCGTGGATTTGTTCGCCGGACTGGGCTTCATCGCGGTCTTCGCAGGCGCCGCCAATACGCCACTCGCGTGCACGATCATGGGCGTCGAGCTCTTCGGCGCGCCCTATGTCGTCTATTACGCCGTCGCCTGCTTCATCGCGTATTACTTCAGCGGACACTCCAGCATCTATCTTTCCCAGCGCCTCGGCGTGCCGAAGTCGCGCTCCGCCGAGATCCCGTCCGACGTCAGCCTGGCCGAGGCGCGTTCGATCGACAGTACCCTAAGCGATCTCGCGTACGCACGCGCCATCGACCGGGCTTTTGGGCCCTCCACGTCCACCGACTCTCCCTCCGACTCCATGAAAACAACCCACCACATCGTCTCACACGAGATGGGCAAAATCCGCATCTACCTTGCGCCGCGCGACCGGATGCCCGCCAAGGGCCTGCTGGGCCGGCTTGGCGCACGCCCGGTGTACCGCGAGATCATCGCCGCCGCAAAGAAGGCAGGCCTGCACAGCGCCATCGCCTTCACCTCGCATCACGGCTTCAGCAACGGCGGCCGAATCGGCTCCGCAGGCGCCGAGGGAGGCAACGGCAACCTGACGCTCTGCGTCGAGATCATCGACCACAAGGACGCGCTCGAAGCCTTCTGCCGCAGCCAGGGCGCCCTGCTCAAGGGCCGGCCCATCGTTTACAAGCACGTCGAACATTGGACGATGAAGGACGCGGACCTCCACGAGCGCGACGCCTCTCCCGACGAAGTCATCGACGGCGCTGGAAAATCAAAGCTCGGCGCCCGGTCCTGACACGGGGCCCCGCGCGGCAACGGTTTGACTCCGTTGGCGGGGATCGCGAGCTTGGACGCCCCGCCGACCGGCCCGGAAACGGGCACGAAGGGCGACAGCGTATGAACGCATCCGATACCCAGCCCCATGGAACGCCCTCGCCGCGCATCCTCGTAGTCGAGGACGAGGCGAAGACGCTCAACTCCGTCGCCGAGGGATTTCGTCTCGAGGGCTGGGAGGTTGTCACGGCCCGCGACGGCGACGAGGCGATCCGCACGCTCGAAACGGCGCCGTTCGACCTTGTGGTGCTCGACTGGATGCTTCCCGGCGTCGAGGGGGTCGAGGTGCTGAGGCAGGCTCGCGCCCGCGGGCTCGTCATGCCGGTGATGATGCTCACAGCGCGGCACGCGGTCGACGACCGGGTGATCGGACTGGAGAGCGGCGCGGACGACTATCTGCCGAAACCCTTCGCCTACGCGGAGCTGCTCGCGCGCTGCCGCGCCCTGCTCCGGCGATCGGCGTTCAATCCCGGAACGCAGCTCAGCTGTGGTGATCTCCACTTGGATACGCGAGCGAGGGTCGCCAAGCGCGCGGAGGTCGACATCCAGCTCACTCCGAGGGAGGTCGACATCCTCGAGTACCTCATGCGCCGCCAGGGCCAGGTCGTCACGCGAGAGATGCTCGAGCGTGAGGTGTGGAAGCAGAGCCGCCGGTTCACCTCCCTCGACAACGTGATCGACGTGCAGATGATGCGGCTGCGCCGCAAGATCGACCCCGACGGCAGCAACCCTTTGATCCACACCCTGCGCGGGGTCGGTTATCTCCTCGGTGAGGCGCGGCCATGAAACGCTGGTGGCAACGCCGTACCCTGCGATTCAGACTGGCCCTCTGGTACGGGCTCGGCGGGACGATGCTGATGGCCGGCTTTTGCAGCGCGATCTACCTGTTCGTCGCGCGCCGGATGGCCCGTCCGCTGGATCATGCGCTGCGCCGCGACCTGTCTGAAATCGAGGCACACCTGAGCGTGGCACCAAACCAAGGCCTTCTCTGGGATGGGAGTCCGATTCGGTACGACCAGCGCTGGCGTCATCCCTGGGTCGAGATTTGGGACTCCCACGAGCACCTGGTGGCGCGGCTCTGGCCACTCGAGGACAGCCAGCTCGACTCCCTGCCCTTCGCACCGCCACCGGGACGGGACAATCT
>JAJXYI010000258.1 GCA_021780625.1 bacterium
GCCGACTTTGATAAGGCTGACATATTCTTCCTGACCCCGGTCGTGGCAACGCGACCGGGGTTTGGTTTTTATATCACAGGGGCCCGGCAGCTTTTGCCGGGTCAAATCGACCGGTGTGCAGATCGAGGAACAGGCGGAGGTAGCTGGGAAAAATAGTCGTTTTAAAAACGACAGAAGATATTGAAAAAAAACGGTTAACGCTTGTGATACTCAATTGAGCCCAAACCCTGCTAAGCTAGAGATCGTACCGCTATGACCCTTGCCCATTCTCCCCTCGCCGAGCCCTCGGCTCCTGTCCCGACGTCCTTGTTTGTTCGTATCACCGGCTTGGCAGAGGCGGTGCGCTCGAACCCGAACGCGACTGCCGCCGTGGACGAGCTCCGAAGCCTGCAGACTTTATGTGTCAGGGCGATTCGAGGCCTCCCAGGTCACCAAAAGACGGGACCTGAAGTGGAGGCCGCCTGCGGGATTGTAGAGTTTTTCGTGCGTGAGGGATTTGTAGACAGGCCCGTCGGTGGCGACCTGTTGAACGATGCAGAGAAGGCCTGCAAGGCAGGTTGGACCGGTTTACTTTCGGCCTTGTTGGTCGCGCCGGCGTGGCAGCTCAAGTCCGCTCCCCGGATTGAGGACACGCCCATGTGGTTGTGGCCGGTCTACACGGAATGCCTGCTTCGGCTGCCGCCCTTGCTTGCTGAGACCGGGCAGGCCGATGGTCTGGCTGAGCACTACGCCAGGCGCCTGCGGGAAATTGCGAGGTTGGTGGATGCCAACCTGGGATCGTCCGCAGTCAGGGGACTGGTGGATAAGTTTCTCCAGGCTGGAGACTGCACGCTCCTGTGCAACAGCACGGGGTCCCTGCGCGAGATTCTCGCCCTGCGGGGCAGGATACTCTCTCTGGTGAACGGGGTGACGAAGGAGGCCGCGGATGTGATCGTGCTGCCTCGGGAGGGCCGCAGGTTGAAGGTCGGATTTGTGATCGAGTCGCTCGAGAATCAGTCCTGGGTGCGCGCGGCGCTTCCCTGGTTCGAGCATCTCGATGATCGCAGGTACGAGAGTATTCTGTTTTCAGTGACGCCATCCAGTTCAGCGCTTGCGGGATATGTGGCGACACGGGTCGGTGAGTTCCGCGTTCTCGGCGACGCGGGCCGCGAGGCCGTCGATGTGTTGCGCGGTGGCCTGTTCGACGTGCTGGTGTTTTTCACGAGGGTGACTCGCTCGAACGATCCGGTGACGGCGCTCGCGCTGCACCGTCTGGCGCCGCTCCAGGTCGTGATCGACGAGACCCGCATGACCTCCGGCCTTCCGGCCGCGGACCTCGCGATGGTCGAGGACGGACCGACGGTGGCCCGGGAGACGGTTCACTACACCGAACGGCTCGCGGTGATGCCGGACTGCGGCATTTCGTTTGTGCCAAATTCGACGCGCACGCCGTCCACGGCCGAATGGACCCGGGAAGGTCTTGGAATTCCTGATACGGCGGTCGTCTATGCCACGATCGCGCCGTTCGCCCACCTCACTCCGGAGTGGCTGGACGGGGCTGCGGCGATTCTCGCGTCGGTGCCGGAGTCGAGACTGCTGGTCTACTCCCACCATCCCGACGACGCATCCGAGTCCGCCCTCGGGCGGCTGTTTGGCGTTGTAGTCTCGATCATGTCGGCGCGGGGTGTCGACCTGTCGCGGCTCATCCTTTCGAATGAAGCGCTGCCTTCGGAATCGGAGGTGTTGGCGCTATTGAAGGTGGCGGATCTCTATCTCGACACGTGGCCCGTGAGCCAGTCGGAGAGTTCGCTCCTCGCGCTGGAGGCGGGGCTTCCGGTGCTGACGAGCCAGGCCGCTCTCGGTCATCCGGCGCCCGCGGCACGAACGATGGCCCGTCTGGGCCTGGGTCGATATGTCTCCGACGGGCCCGAAGGGCTCGTCGCGAATGCCTCCAGACTCGGTGCCAGCATCGAAGAGCGCGCCAAGCTTCACGACGACCTGAAGGCGGCGATTGCGAACGCCGAGACATGCGGCGATCCGGTCGCCGTGGCAGACGCTTTTGGTGCCCTGCTCGAAAGAGCTTTTGATGAGGCTGTGTCAAACGGACGTCCGGGTTTTGCGGCCGGAGTTGCGCCCCTGGAGAACCGTTTGGCGAGTTCTCTAACGGAGGTATATGAAAACGCCCAGCGGCAGCTCGAGGCGGGGCGACCCGCTGAGGCAGCCATCGCGTTGGCGGAAGCGGTGGCTGCGCATCCGAGTGATCCGAGGCTTCGAGATCTGCATAGGAAGACCTTGCTGGCGGAGCGGCGTTACAACCGTGCCGTAGACAGCCTCTTGTCTGCCGTGGAACGGCAATCTTCGAATGCCAACCTTTGGTTCAACCTGGGGCTAGCATTTCGCGGCCATGGAAAGCGCGATGAATCGCTGAAGGCGCTCGAGGTCGCTCTTCGCCTGGATCCAAGGAATCTGGAGGGGTGGCTCGTCCTAGGCGAACTTGCGCGCGAATCAGGGAACGTTAGCATGTTCAACGAGATTGTGCAGGTGGCGATGGAACTCGCGCCTGACGATGCGAGGGTGAACGACCTGCTCGTGGGCAAGCGGTGACGTACGAAGCGCGGATCCTGTCCAATCACGCCGCCGCCGTAGTGGCTTACACGTCTCCCTCATGGACTTTCACATTTTGTGTTTCGGTCGCACCGAATTCACCCGGTTGACGGTCGATTCGATCCTACGGAATGCCGCACCCGGGACAAGAATCCAACTTATCAATAATGGTTGGAACGAACGAATCGTGCCAAGAGAGATCCTGCAGGTTTGGCGAGATTTCGTGGACGCTTATCGGCAGGCCGGGAAGATTCATTCGGTCCTCGAGATTGCGAATCCTGCGGCCGGCGGGGCTTTGAACGCATTCAGTGCGCTGCCGTCGAGCCAGGAGCCTTATCATTTCATCACCGACAACGATTGTCTCGTGTCGCCGTCAGCCGATGGGAAACCTTTCGACACATTTGCGGTTGAGCTCATGGATGCCAATCCGGGGCTTTGGAAGCTTGGCGCATTTCTTTATCGGAAGATATCGGAATCCTACTGCCGACGATATGAGACCGAGGGTCTTCGCCTTGAGGATTACCTGCCTATTCCCTGGGGCGGCGACGATCGGTTTTCCGTGAACGACGATGGGATGCAGGACTACGCGGATTATACGGCAACCAAGCGTGAAACCTACCAGTTTGACGCGCGGATTTGGATGATACCGACCGATACGACGCTTTCAATTGTGAGGAATCCACATCGAGTGTCGGAAACCAAAAGACTTTCCCCGACGGTGCGAGGCATTGAAGTGCTGCACATCGGTTACCTGGAGCCCTACTTCATTTCGCGGACGAACGAGGCGTCCACGATGGAAGTCATGTACTATCACTTCTTGAGGCCTCGTATCATGCTGCAATTCGCGGACGATTATCGGAAGCGCGCCGTAGCCTATTTCGACAACCTGAGGAAATCGGGCCACGGGAAGCTCCTCCAAGAGTTCAACCGACGGTACCTGCGCAAGGGGTGACGGCAGATTTTTCCGGGGTAACCCGCGCACTGGGGATAATCGAGATCGAAAACAGGACTGTTCGTCACTTTGACCCGGGCGAGAGGCATCCGGGATTCAATAAATCATTAAAGACAAAGCCCAAAGGTGACGAAGTGCTCTCATGGCACCGATGATGCTTATCTCACCTATGCATTTAGTCTCTCTGCGTTCCGCCGGCTCCACGGATGTCGGCCGTTCGTTGTTTGAGGGAGGTCTGCCTTCAGCGGGCGAGCCCCGCTGCGGTGCGAGGCATCCCGAGCCGCTTCGATAACTGCCCGCTCATGATCTACCGCATCCTCTCAAACACCAAAAACGAGTCCGACGTGCAGATCGACGTCTGCATCCCGTGCTGGGAGCTAAGCGCCAAGCTAAAGACCACCATCAACGCACTAACGAACGGTCCGTCCAAATTGTCCGTGCCCGCCAAGCTGATTCTCAATGTTGAAAAACAGAGCGTCGTTAAGAACCGCTTGGCGTGTCTGGCCGAGAGCCGATCCAAGTACGTCCTATGGCTGGACGACGATGTCGTCTTTGAGAAGACCGGCTGGGATAGCTATTTGTTGGAAAAGATCCAAGGCAACGCGGATGTAGGTGTCATTGGGATACGCGTGAAGCACTGGCAGTTGCTGGATCGATCTCCGATGCGCCCCTCCGGTTTCGTAGAGGACGTGTGCGGCGCCGTGATGATGACGCGAAAAATCGAGGGAGTGAATTTCGACGACAACTACGTCGGATCCCAGTGGGAGGATACGGACTACTGCTTTTCCGTGCGAAAGGCAGGATATAAGGTGCTCCAGGATAATGGCATAGCGGTGATTCACTACAACGAGGAGAAAAACCGCGAATACGTGAACAACCGCGCATACTTCAACCAAAAGTGGGGGACCCAAAAATGAAGACACTAGAGCCGCATTACGACTATCTCATCGTTGGAGCAGGCTTCTCCGGCGTAGTCCTTGCCGAGCGTCTCAGCACACAACTGGGAAAGCGTTGCCTGATCGTGGATCGACGGCCCCACGTCGCGGGGAACTGCTACGACCAGGTGGATGAACACGGGGTGCTCGTGCACCGCTACGGTCCACACTATTTCCGCACGAACTCGCAGCGGGTGATCGACTATCTCTCCCGTTTCACGGAATGGCTTCCGATGAGTTACCAGATCAAGTCGTGGACGCACGGCCGCTACTGGAATTTCCCGGTCAACCTGAACACTTTTGAGCAGATCATCGGGCGGCCGAGCACGGAGGCTGAATTCAGGGCGTACCTGGAGGAGCGCCGCGTGCCGATCCAGAACCCGAAGAATTCCGAGGATGTGATCGTTTCGCAGGTCGGTAGGGAGCTGTTCGAGATGTTCTTCAAGGGATACACCTTCAAACAGTGGAGAAAATATCCGCACGAGTTGGACGCTTCGGTCTGCGCACGCATTCCAATTCGCTTCGACCGGGACGACCGGTACTTGAAGGAGCAATTTCAGGCGCTTCCGGCGAAAGGGTACACGCAGGTGATCAATCGCATGCTGGAATCCTGCCATGGCGTCGACGTGCTGCTGTCCGCCGATTTTCGGGAGGTCAAGAACCAGGTGTCGTATTCAAAACTTATCTACACGGGACCGCTGGACGAGTACTTCGACCACCGATTTGGCGTCCTGCCCTACCGCAGTCTTCGCTTCGAGTGGCAGGGCTTCGAGGAACACGAACTCGCCGACCGGCTCCCGATCGCAGGAAAGAAGGGCTTTTGGCAGCCGGCCGTGCAGGTCAATTATCCGAATGACCACGGCTTTACCCGAATCGTCGAGGCGAAACACATCACGGGCCAGACGATCGGAAACACGACCATCGTGCGCGAGTATCCGGAGGATTATGCCTTGGGCAAGGAACCCTACTATCCGGTGCCGACCGGCGATGCCCAGATCCAGTTTGCCAAGTACCGGGATCTCAGCCTCACCGAGAAAGACACGATCTTCGCGGGCAGGCTGGCGACCTACCGGTATCTGAACATGGATCAGATCGTGGAGGAGGCTCTGAAGCTCTTCGATGCGATCAAGAGCGAGTTTGTGTCGAGGGCCGCGTGATTTTAGGTTGCGACCTGCACTCAACCGCGACTGGTTGGGCATCCGAATCGCAGGACCCATGAAGGTGTTCCCTATCACATCCGGATCGTTCTGACATGATGCACGCCCGTGTCGCCGTGGTGATGCCGTGCTACAACCAGGGGAAATACCTGCGCGAGGCCGTGCAGAGCGTCTTCGACCAGACGTTTGCCGACTGGGAGCTGGTGATCGTCAATGATGGCAGCACCGACGACAGCGAGGCGGTCGCGAAGGCTGTCATCGCCGAAAATCCGGGGCGCCGGATCACGCTGGTTTCCCAAGCCAACGCCGGTCCGTCAGCGGCGCGGAATCGGGCGATCGCCGCGACGCAGGCCGCCTACATCCTGCCGTTGGATGCCGATGACCGCATCGCGCCGAATGCTGTCGCGCGCATGTCCGAGCTCCTGGATCGGGAGCCGAAGGTGGCGATCGCGTATTGCGATTGGGACCACTTCGGAGCCGTTCAGGGCGTGCGCAAGGCACTCGAGTACGATTTCAAATATCTGTCCGAGAAGGAAAACATCTTCACGTGCACGTCGATGTTCCGGCGCGTAGCCTGGGAGAAGACAGGGGGCTTCAAGCTCAACATGAACCTCGGTCTCGAGGACTGGGAGTTTTGGATCAGCTGCGGCGAGCTGGGCTTCGTCGGTAAACGCATCCCGGAGGTGCTGTTTCACTACCGCATCAAGGAGCAGAGCCGAAACACCAAGGTTCAGGAGCATTACCGGGTGATGTTTGCCCAGATCATCCTGAATCATCCCAGGCTCTACGCGCCGGCGACGGTCCAGGCCGCGGAGCAGATCCTGCGCCTGCACAAGGCGGCGCCGGCGCCCACGGACCTGAAGGCGCGTGTGGCCGACCTGCTCGCGACCGCGAAACAGCTCGCCGAGGCGGGGCAGAAACGCGAGGCGCTAGCGTGCCTCAAGGACGTCGTCGCGCTCGCGAAGACGCCTGAGGTGGTGAAGCAGGTGGAGACGATCATGCTGCTGTTGAAGCCGGCGGCACCCGCGGCAACCGCCGCTCCGAAGGCGCTCTCCGAACTCCTGAAGCGGCATGACGAGAATCCCGGCGACGCCGCGATCTGCGCCGAGTTGGAGAAGGTCCGTGAGCGAGTCATCTCGGCGCTCTGGAATGCCCGTCACGCCGGCGCGCAGGCAGCCCTGAAGGCGGCGGATCTCGAAACGTATCGAACGCTGCTCGAAAGCTCATTCTTCCTTCACGATTCTCCGGAGCTGGTGAAGCGGGTGTCGGAGTGGCCCAGCGGTGACGGTGTGCGAAGCCTGGCGCAGGCTTTGATCACGATTCCGTGGAAGACGACGATGGTGCCGGGACTCGGCACGCTCCCGGTCGAAGTGCGGGTTTCGTTCCTGCGGTATCTTTTCCGTACGCCGCACTGCCTGTCCGAGGCAGGTGAGGCCGATGCCTATGGCGGCCATTTCTCCCGCGTGACTGCCGCGGTGACCGCTCACATCGAGGCGAAGCCTGAGCCTCGCGACGCCCGGGAGGTGCTAGAGGCCTTTCTGGTCAGTCATTCCTGCATTCCGTTGTACGTCGCCGCGGGCGATACGACCCCGTGGATGCGGGCCCGCGCCAGGTTGATCGAACGCTACCTCGCCTCGCTGGGGTGTCAGCTCGATCACGCGACTCCGGTCCGCTCGACTGCAGGTCGCAGGATTCGGGTGGGCTTTATCAGCCATCACTTCGGGCATCAGACGGAGACCTACGTCACCCTTGGAAGCCTTCATCTTGATCGGCAGCGTTTTGAAATCCTGCTGTTTGCGGTCAGTGCGAATCCAGGCTCCGTCGAGGCCTACTGTCGGTCAAAGGCCGATCACTTTCATGTCCTGCCCAAATCCGTCAGGGAGCAGGTCGCCGCGATCCGGGCAGCCCAGCTTGATATCGCGATCATCGGCACGAACGTGACGGCGGTGACGAACCCGATCGCGCTGATTGCCGCGCACAGACTGGCGCCGAAACAGGTCGTCTCGTATTGCTCTCCGATGACGACCGGGTTCAAGCATGCCGACTTTTTCCTGGCGGGTTCTCACGCGCTGACGCCGGCGGGGCGCGGTCAATTTTCCGAAAAGATCCTGGAAATCGAGGGGCCTCCCGGGTGCATGGATTACAGAGGGGAACCTCCCTCGGTGCCGGCGCCGATGTCGCGTGCGAAGTTTGGTTTGGACGCCAGCGACATCGTCTTTCTGAACGCCGCCTCCACCTACAAGATCAGCCACGAGTGCCTGGACGCCTGGTGTCGCATTCTGGGCGAGCTGCCGGGCTCGCGTCTGGTCCTGATGCCCTACAATCCGAATTGGACCAGCCAATTTCCAAGGGTCGCATTCGAGAGAAATCTACGGCATCTGGCTGAGAAGCACGGGGTGGCCTGGGATCGAATCGTCATCGCCCCCGGACAGCCGACCAGACAGGCGGTCAAGGACATCGAGGTCATCGCAGACGTCTATCTGGACACCTTTCCGTTTGCCGGGAGCCTGGCGGTTTTCGATCTGCTGGAGTTGGGCATTCCGTCGGTGGCGAAGAGCGGAACGTCGTTTAGATCGAACTTTTCCGCGGCGTTGCTACGGGAGTTTGGTGTCACCGACCTCATTTGTGAGACCACGGAATCCTATGTGGCGAAAGCCCTCGAGCTCGCCCGGAACGCGTCCGCGAGGGCGGGCCACAAGTCTGCTCTTCAGAGGGGCTTCGAAGTGAGGAACCGCGCAACCTCGCCCGAACTCTTTGGCGAGGAGCTGGGGCGGCGGCTCCTGGAATTGTGCACGGGTTGAGACGCCGATGGCTGATTCCAATCGCTTGTCCGCAGCGTCGGGTGGTTCCTGGCAGGCCGTCTTCTCGGAGGGCGTCCGCCTGCACAAGGAGGGCAGGCTTCGAGAGGCGGCAGAGTGTTACCGCAGGGTGAGGGGCTTGGCTCCGGCGTGCCGGGAGGCCTGGCATTTCGGCGGAATGATCGCGCTTCTCAACCACCAGCCAACCGAGGCTGCCGCGTTGTTCAGGGAGGCGCTCCGACTTTCTCCGAAGGCGGGTGAGAGTGCGCTGTGTCTGGGCGTCGCGTGCCTTGCGATGGGGGATCTGCCCGCGGCCGAGGCGGCGCTTCGTCATGCGGTGTCGGTGGCTCCGACGAACGCCATGGCGTGGGACAATCTTGCGTCGGTTCTGCGGCAGCAGGGGCGCGTCGAAGAGGCGGTGGCTGCGCACGAGCGGGCCGTGAAGCTTCAGCCGGCGAATGCGGCGGCGTGGTACAGTTATGGAACCACCCTGCTCGGAATCGAACGGGTGGACGAGGCCGGCGCCTGTTTCGAACGGGCCCTTAAGGTCGATCCTGATCACCTCGATGCAAAGACCGGGTTGGCGACCCTCTGTCACCGCCGACACCAGGTCGAGCGGGCCGTCCAGCTCTTCGGCGAGGTGCTCGCCCGGGATCCGTCCAAACATTCGGCGCGGAGTTATCGTCTTTTTTCGATGAACTGCCTCCCGTCCGTTTCGAGGGAGCAGCTCCATGCGGAGCATGTGGCGTTTGGGCGTGCGATGGGCGCGGCGCCGACGCGCGACTTCGCCTGCTCGCGCGATCCAGGACGACGCCTGCGCGTGGCGTTCCTGTCGCCCGACCTGCGCGACCACTCGGTCGCCTATTTCCTCGAACCTCTTCTCCGATGCCTCGACCGTGAGGCTTTTGAAGTCGTCCTCTATCACGACCATTACCTGTCCGATGCGATGAGCGCGCACCTGAGGGGGCTGTCCTCGTTGTGGAGAAATTTCGGAGGACAGCTCAACGCGGTAGTCGAAACGACGATACGGGGCGATGCTCCGGACATCCTCGTGGACCTGGCGGGGCACACGGGCCTGAATCGTCTGGAGGTCTTTGCGCACCGGGTGGCGCCGGTGCAGGTGACCTACCTCGGATATCCGAATACGACCGGACTTGCCGCGATGGATTACCGGTTTGTCGACGCCATCACCGACCCTCCGGGAGAGGCCGACCGCCTCGCGACGGAACGGTTGGTGCGGTTTTCGCCGACGGCCTGGAGTTACTCGGCCCCGCCGGATGCGCCGGCCGTGTCGCCTTCTCCGGGCGCCGACGGGGCGGGCGTCGTGTTCGGGTCGTTCAACAATTTCACGAAGGTCAACGACGACCTGCTTGCGTTGTGGGGGCGCGTGCTCGCAGCCGTGCCGGACTCGCGCCTGTTCCTGAAGGCAAGGGCGCTCGACGAACCGCAGCTTCGCACCTGGGTCGTCGACCGGCTCAGGCGCGCCGGGATCGAGCCGGACCGCGTGGACTTGCGGGGATTCGTCGGAGGAAAAGCCTCCCACCTGGACGTCTATTCCAAGGTCGACATCGCCCTGGACACGTCGCCGTACAACGGAACCACGACCACCTGCGAGGCGCTTTGGATGGGCGTGCCGGTGGTGAGCCTCGCTGGCGACCGGCATGCGGCCCGCGTTGGGGCCAGCCTGCTGACGGCCCTGGGGCGACCCGAATGGATTGCCCGGACAGCTGACGACTACGTCGCGATTGCGGCTCGACTCGCGGGCGGCCGGTCGGCCCTGGCGACCGAACGGCATGGCCTGCGGGAGCTGATGCGTTCGAGCCTCTTGTGCGATCATGCCACCCAGGCGGCCCGCTTTGGGGCGGCGCTTCGCGATTGCTGGCGCCAGTGGTGCGCTTCCAAGGGGTAGTGCCGGGGGCGCCGACGGTGGTGGGTTTGGTTCGCGCTTTGAGGAGGGACAGGATTCAATCTCCGCGCTATGGCCGGAAACTTACCCCGTATGTTGGTCGCGAGGCTGGCGCGGTGGACACGGTACTCCGCGGCGGGCGTCGCTGTCGTATTCACCGGCGAGACCGGTGCGAAGGGAAAGGTGCGCGAGGCATCGGCGGCGGGCATCTTCTATCCTGCCGAGTCGGGCATGCTGCGCCGGCAGATCGACGACCTGCTTGCGAAGGCCGTGAAGACGGAGCGCATGCCGGGCCTGCATGCGATCGTGTGCCCGCATGCCGGATACGTTTACTCAGGTGTCGTGGCGGCTGCCTCGTATCTCCAGTGCGAGGGCAGGGGGTACTCCACGGTGATCATTCTGGCTCCGAGCCATACGGCGTATCTTCAAACCGCCTCGGTCACCGACGCGGACGTGTTCAGAACCCCGCTCGGCGACGCGGTCGTCTCGAAGCGGGCGCGCCTGCTGGCACGGCTGCCGCCATTTGAACTGGAACCGCGTTGCGACGTGAGGCGGCCTCCCTGGTGGGAAGACGTGCACCGCGCCGCGTTCGCACCGAGCGACGACCGGGCGGACACGTGGGAGCACGCCGACGAAGTGCAGGTGCCGTTTATCCAGCGGGTGATGCCGGGGGCGGAGATCATTCCCGTCATCATGGGCGACGTGGATCCTGTCGCAGCGGCAAAGGCCCTCGCGCAGGTCATCGATGACAAAACCTTGATCGTCGTGAGCACGGACCTGAGTCACTACCGCAGCTATGCGGACGCGCGGCGGCTCGATCACTCGTGCGTCGAGGCGATTTGCCGCCTAGATCCGTCGGGCATAGCCCCCGACTCGGCGTGCGGGCGGATTCCGGTGCTGACCTTGATCGAATTGGCGAAGCAGCGCGGCTGGCACGCCCAATTGCTCGACTACCGCAACAGCGGCGACACCGCAGGCGGAAAGGGCAGGGTGGTCGGCTATGCGGCGATCGCCTTTGGGGAAGGATCAGGGGAGCGTGCGGGCGTCGCGAGGCATTCAGCCCAGGAACGTCGGGAACTGCTCGCGATCGCGCGGCGCGCACTGGGGGAGGCGGCGTCGACTGGAAAGTCCATCGAAGTCGATCCGGCAACGATTCCGCCCGCGTTACGGGAGAAAAAGGGGTGTTTCGTGACTCTGACGGAGGGCGGACGACTGCGCGGCTGCATCGGGCATATCATTGCCCAGGAACCCTTGTATCAGGCGGTGGCCGACAATGCGCGGAGTGCGGCGATCAGGGATCCGCGGTTTGGCGCTGTCACGGCGTCCGAAGTGAAAGACATCGAGATTGAGGTCAGCGTGCTCACGACGCCGGTCGCGCTCGAGTTCTCCGGACCTGACGAACTCCTGGCGAAGTTGAATGCCGGGCGTGACGGAGTCGTCCTCCAGATCGGGCGCCGGACCGCGACCTATCTTCCGCAGGTATGGGAGCAGCTCAGGGACAAGGTGGCGTTTCTCAACAGCCTGGCGGAGAAGGCCGGGTGTGGTGCGGATGAGTGGCGCGGCGCGGGAGTGAAAGTTTTCACCTATCAGGTCGAATCCTTCAGCGAGGCGGAGGGTGAACACGCAGAGTGAGAGTCCCGCGGGGTTGCCCGGAAGTCGCGAATACTCGGCCGGCCGGATCGTCGTGGCGGCGGGATGCCTGGGTGCCGCGGCGATGGCAACGCAGCTCGTGATGATGCGTGAGTTGTGGGAGGTGCTCTCGACCAACGAACTCGTGATCGGAATCGTGCTGGGCGCCTGGCTGATGTTTGGCGGACTGGGCGCTGCGCTGGGTGCGGCCCATGGGCGGAGGAAGACCGGCGGAAGTCGGCTTTGGCTGGTACAATGCGTGCTGGCACTGATGCCCTTCGCGATGATCCTCGCGGTGCGTGGGGGAAGGGATCTGTTGTTTCAGCGGGGCGAGGCGATCGGCGCGACGGGGGCCTTGCTCTTCGCCAGCGGGGTGCTCGCCCCCTATTGCGTGGGTGCGGGCTACCTCGTAGCGCGATGGTGTGCGGTCCGACAGGAGGGCTCCTGGATTCGAGCGATCTATGTTGCGGACACCGTGGGTGGAGCGATTGGCGGGATGCTTTTCGGACTCGCCCTCGCGCGACACCTGACGGCGTTTCAGGCAATCGCGTTTTTTTCCGCAATCCAGTTGGCGTGGGCGTGGTTTGCGGCTGGGCCGATGGTGCGTGTGGCGACCGCCGCGCTGGCGGGAGCAGCCCTGGCGGTTTCGCCTTTGACCTGGGGGCAGCTGGATCCCGACGCCCCCAGCACGGCGTGGCGTTTTCCGGGTGAACGCATCCTGGCGCGCATCCAATCGCCTTATGGGCGAATCGTGGCCGCGGAGGGGGGCGGGCAGGTGACGTTCTACGTCCTCGGCAGACCGGCGGTTGCGGTCGGGGACACGGAGGCGGCCGAGGAGGCGGCTCATTTTGCAATGGCGCAGCGGTCCGACGCGCGGAGGGTCCTGCTGTTGGGCGGCGTGGCCTCGGGCGTGGCGACGGAGGTGCTGAAGTATCCGGAGGTTCGTGACGTCGTCGCCGTTGAACAGGACCCCGGCCTGGTCGGCGTCGCCCGGCGTCTTTTCCCGGAGGCGTGGACCGATCCTCGGCTGAGGGTGGTTATCGACGATCCACGCCGCTTCGTGATGCGCGAACGGTCCCAATTCGACCTGATCGTCGTCGTATCGCAAGATCCGGATACGGTGCTGCTCAACCGTCTTCATACCATCGAGTTCTTCAGGGCGGTTCACGGACGCCTGTCTTTCGGCGGCGTGCTGGCCTTTGGGATGGCCCGCTATGCCGATTCCCTGAGTCCGGACCTGGCGGCGATGCTTGCGAGCGAACGGACGACGCTGGCAAGCGTGTTTGGGAATGTAAGGGTGTTGCCGTCGGGGCGAATCCAGTTTGTGGCTTCCGACGGTCCGCTCTACGCGGACATCGCGTCGCGGATCGAGGGCGCGGGAGTTCGACCGATCCACGTGACGCGAGGAATGCTGCTGGCGACAGTGACGCCCGAGCGGACCGGCGCGTTGGAGCTGGCTTCGCTGCAGCGCGCCAGGGCGAACACCGATTTCAATCCGGTGCTCTGTCGTCGCGTATTGAACCGCTGGGCGGGCCGCTTTGGCGGTGCTCCGGCCTGGCTGGTGGGCGCGGCGCTCTCGGTTGCGCTTGGAGTGGCGGTCGTGCGAACGTCGGTTCCCTGTCGCCTGTTGTATGTGGGGGGCTTTTCCGCGTCGGTTCTCGAACTGGTGATCCTGATGGGATTCCAGACCCTGTTTGGGACCCTCTACCGTCAGGTCGGCGTATTCATGGGGCTATTCATGATCGCGATGGCGGCGGGCGCTTGGGTTGGCGCCAGGGGGCGG
>JAJXYI010000657.1 GCA_021780625.1 bacterium
ATGAGGATCCGTCGCATGGCCTCGGCCGCGGCCCCAAAGAAGTGCCCGCGATTCTGCCAGCGCTGCACCTGCCCGCCCCCCACCAGCCGCATCCAGGCCTCGTGAACCAGCGCGGTCGCCTGCAGAGTCTGTCCGGCCGGCTCCCGGGCGATGCGAAGTGCCGCGTGCCGCCTTAGCTCCTGGTAAACCAACGGCAGCAACTCCTCGGCAGCGCGGTCGCCGTCGGTCTCCATTGCAATAAGAAGCTGGGTGATCTCGGACATCCGCAATTCCAACGCGGGAGGGGTTCAGGGGGCCTGAGGGGGTGGGAACGAAGGGTTCGGACGGCTATGCCGCGGGGAGGCAAGCGGAATCCCGCCCCCCAACCGAGTCAAGAATCGGCGCCAGACCCCTGCGCCTCCTTCCTACAGGACCGTAAACCCGGGCGTGGTCGCCAACCTCTGCGTTCGGCCCCTCCTGCGAAGTCAACAATGCGACCATCGGCGCGCTTCGTATCCGCAGGCCCGCGCTTATTGCTCGGTCCAGCTGAATTCATTCGGCTAATCCCCCTAATCAAAAACGTACCGTACCCTACACCGGTCAAGCGACCAACGGTGCGCCATCCTCAAGCCCCAATCCCTCGCACCATGCCTGCCAGATCCCGTCTCCTAGGGATCGTGTCGAGCGCCTGCCTAGCTGCAGTGTCCGCCCGCACGTCCTTCGCACAATCCACGACACCCAAACCGGCCGATGACGACACGATCGTTATGCAGCCTTTCCAGGTCTCCTCGGTCAAAAGCAACGACTACATTGCCTCCGACTCGGTCACCGGCACGCGCGTCGTCAGCAAGCTCCGCGATCTTCCCTTCCAGGTGAATGTCGTCACGGATTCGTTCATGAAGGACTTCGCGGCCTTCGATCTTCCCGACCAGCTCGCCTTCGTAAGCAATGTGTCGCCCTCCGACTCTCAGGGCACGCTCACGCTGCGTGGTTTCACCACCACACCCTTCGTCGACGGATTCCGCCGGCTCGGCACCACGTCGATCGCCGGCGTCGAGCGCATCGAGGTGATCAAGGGCCCCGCCGCGTCGATCTACGGCCAGGTGCTGCCCGGTGGCGTCGTGAATTACATCACGAAGCGTCCGTCCACGACCCCCTTGCAGTCCATCGACCTCACCGCCGGCTCCGATGATTTCCGCCGCGTCGCAATCGCGTCCACTGGACCGCTCGGACCAAGCCACAAGCTCTTCTATCGTGTCGATTACTCCCAGCAGTACCGCCAGTACGAACAAATGTACGCGAGCCGGCGCACGACCTACGTCGGCGGGCAGATTCTCTGGAAGCCGGATGCGAAGACCAACATCAACCTGAAGCTCGACCTGACGAATGCCTTCAATCACGACCCCTCCGCCGTTCCGTGGGTCAAATCCTCCACCAAGGGCATCGTGACCAAGCCGGACGGCAGCAACATCCAGTACGGTTACGTCAGCGATCCGGTGAAGGGGACCATCAAATACGTCAACGCCCCGTACCCGCAGGTCGTCGACCGCTACACGAACAACCCCGCCGACGTCGCCGCCTACGAGGCCTTCATCGCCAATCCGTCGGCGAGCAACTACACGTTTGTCACCAAGTACGGTCAGCTGAACACCACCAACTCCTGGGACCGCCTTGGCACCAATCTCGCCACCGTCCGCGCTGACGGACCCAATGGATACACCGAGTATTCGACCGACGGCCTGACCCTCACCGCGGACCGCAACGTCAGCAGCCTGTACACCGTGCGCGCCACGTTCGACACCTTCCGTCGTCCCTATGCCAAGCAGACGAACAACAACAACCAGACCTACTACACCGACCCCGCCTACCTCGACGGCGAGCTCGGCGCCCCCACGCCCAGCTACACCAAGACCCCGGTCAAGGGCTCGACCTTCCAGCTGGACAACCTCTTCTCCTTCAAGACCGGCAAGGTCGACCACAAGCTGCTCGTCACCTTCGACTTCTCCCAGCAGAGCCAGAACAACAAGACGATCTACGCCTTGAGCTCCGGCAGCGTCTGGAAGAATGCGGCGGGCCAGGTGTATCGCAACGCGGACGGCTCCATCTACACGGGCTCCTCCAGCCCCGGCTCCGGCTACTCGCTGGTGAGCATCAACGACAAATACCTGATCACAGACCCGATCAGCGGCGTGCAGTACCCGGCGACGATTCCGCTCGGACCGCGCTCCACCGGCGGTGAGATCCCGTATCCGCTCACGCCGGCGAGCTTCTTCTTCCCGATGTACAACCAGTACCCGGACAGCTACACGCAAACCCGCGCGAACAATCACATGTTCAACAACGACGCGGGCTTCTTCGTGAGCGAGCGCGCGACGTTCTTCGACGGACGCCTCATCGCGCTGGTCGGCGGACGGTATGACGACATGAACAACGAGGCCCAGAATTACATGACCGCGAACGCCGAGAGGGTGAAGTGGAGCAACACCGCCTTCACGCACCAGCTCGGCCTCACCGCCTACCCGACCCGCAACATCATCCTCTTCGCCAACCAGAGTTCGACCTACAACCCGAACCCGCAGTACAAGCAGCAATCGGACGGCACGTTCACCGTCTTCCCCAACGAAAAGGGCAAGGGCTACGAGTTCGGCACGCGCTTCGTGCTGTTCAACCAGCACCTCAACGTCGGCATCAGCCGCTTCGTCATCGACCGCAGCAACAAGCTCGACTCCTGGACCGACGAGTTTGGAGTGACCCAGTACATCGCCTCCGGCTCGCAACGCTCCAAGGGCTGGGAAATCGACATGAACTGGCAGATCAACGACTCGCTCCAGATCCTCGGCGGCTACGGCTACAATGACGCCAAGTACACCTACAGCTCCCTGCCCTACCTGATCGGCACCACCACGCCGCAGTCGGCCAAGGACAACCTCGGCCTCGCCCTTCGCTACCAGGTGCGCCACGGCATCCTCAAGGGCCTCGCGTTCACGGCCGACGTCAAGGCGCTAAGCAAGTCGCTGGTCAACATCGGCAGCGGCAGCGTCTACACCACGAATCCGTTTGCGACCGGAAACTTCCGCAAGGCGATCTACAACGTGCCCCTGTACAGCGGGTCCCTGCCCTTCCCGACCCTGCCCCAGGGCCTCGCGATCCTGAGCGCCAACTCCACGGTCAGCAAGGACCCGACCGGCCTCTCGAACCGCAATTCCAACAAGGGCTATACCGCGACGAGCATTCCCGCGGGCTGGGTCCTCTGGACGCCCGGCACCACGATGAACGCCGACACGCAGTACTACATCCTCGACGGAAATGGCCAGACCAGCGCGAGCTACCAGTACTCGGCCAACGTCGACGACGGCCGTATGAACGTATTCAACCAGCCCTATACAATCTGGGGCTTCG
>JAJXYI010000354.1 GCA_021780625.1 bacterium
TTACCGCACCCTGGCGCTCGCCATCCTGTTCAACGTGATCGGCACGGTGGCCCGTTTCGGTCCCCACGTCGTTCCAGTGATGGTGGTAGGCGGGGTGGCCTCGCTGGCGGCCCTGATTCTCTCGATCTTCGCGATCATCCAGGTGGCCCCGGGCATGCGACTTTCCCCGACCATGCTGGTCTTCACCTGCGTGTTGATCTTCATTCCATTCGCGAGCTTCGTGGTGTTGCTCGTGTTGCGAATCAAGTCGGCGGAATCCCTGCGTCAGGCGGGGTATGCGGTCGGCCTTCTGGGCGCAAAGAAGGCATGAAACCCTTGCTCCCCAGTCCGAAGGCCCGAAAGGCCTTGCGGTTGCTGCTGGCGATCGCCGCTGTCGGGTGTGCGGTCCTGGCGTCGGGATGCGCCGGGATGCGCGGATGGGTTTCCAAGGCGGGTAATGGACCCGTGAGCGGCGGCGCCCGGGTAAACGTGCCATTGGGGCATTGACGGGGGAACGGGCCTGAACCGGCGAATCGCGCAGAGGCGATGGAGTCGAAGCATCACACGCTTCCCGCAGGCAAGCCGGACCACCCGCAGGTCCTGGCGTGGCCACCCCTGTTGTTTGCAGCGGTGGTGACAGCGGGTTGGGTAGCGCACCGCTGCGACCCCATCGTGCTGCGGCCTTTTTTGCCGGCTCGCGGTGTGGCGATCTCGGTTGCCGTGGCGGCCGTGGCGCTCGCGTCCTGGGCTGGCGTCGCCATGCGCTCGGCGGGCACGGCCATCCATCCGTCGCATCCGACCACTGCGATTGTGGCGGCCGGGCCCTACCGGTTCACGCGCAACCCCATGTATCTGTCGCTGTGTATTCTGGCCCTGTCGGTCGGTTTGTGGTCGGGCGGGGTGTGGTTGCTGGTCGCGGCGCCCGTCCTTGGGTGCATCCTGCACTGGGGCGTGATTCGACGGGAGGAAGCCTACCTGTCCGTGAAATTCGGCGGAGCCTACCGCGCCTACCAGGCTTCGGTGCGGCGCTGGCTTTGAGAGTCGGAGCTGAAGGTGGCCGCAATTCGGTGAAACTTTCTGGCGGCGGCTGGGTTATCCTCGGCATGAACCTGTCAAAGCCCCTCGGAAGCCTTTGTCTTTTTGCCGCGGCGACGACGATCGCCCTTGGCGCCGTGAACCGGACCGTCGATCGGTCGTTCAACGTCCAGCCAGGCGGCACGCTGCGTATCGAAACTTCAAACGGATCGATTCATGTGCACTCCGCGAAGGATGCGGTCGTGAAAATCGTGCTCAAGGAGAAGATCGCCGCCTCGAGCGAGGCGGAGGCCGACACCGTGCTCAAGGATCTTGCGCTCGAGCTCTCCCAGGCCGGTGCGGACGTCACCGCCAAGGCCAAGGTGGCCAACGAACAGTCCGGCTGGTTCGGCGGCGGGCGGCAGCGCGTGCTGCTGTCCTGGGACGTCACGGTTCCGGATCGCTACAACGTCGATCTCCACACCTCCGGCGGATCGATCCGCGTGGGCGACCTGGAGGGCCGGGTGGCGGTGAACACCTCCGGCGGGTCGATCGAGATCGGTTCGATCTCAGGTACCGTGAAAGCGGATACGTCGGGCGGGCACATCCGCCTGGAGTCCTGCACGGGTGAGGCTTCGCTCGACACCAGCGGCGGGTCCCTGCGTGTCGGCACCTCAAGGGGCGCGCTGAAGCTCGACACTTCGGGCGGCTCGATCCACGTGGATCACGCGGAAAACACGGTCTGGGCGGATACCTCGGGTGGCTCGATCGACGTCGGATTTTTCGGGCCGCTGAAGGGCGACTGCAAACTCGACACTTCGGGGGGCTCCGTGACGGCGACGCTCGATTCAGGCGCAGCGTTCGACCTGGTCGCAGATACGTCCGCCGGCACCGTTTCCTGCGATTTCCCGATTGAGGTGCGTGGGCGCCAGTCGCGCGACCATCTCGACGGCCGGGTGAACGGCGGGGGCCCCCGCCTCAAGCTCGACACGAGCGCCGGAAGCATCCACGTCCGCAGACGCTGAGCGCCGCGCTCACGGGCTGGCGGGTGCGCCTGCCAGCCCGGGCGGAAGATTCTCGCGGTTCAGCATCTCGGGATTCTGGTAAAACTCGCGCGCAAAGCGGTTGTTGGCGGGGCTCCAGTTCGCATCCCAGCAGAGGAAGAAGGTCGAGCGCTTGAAATGCCGGGCCATGCCCTCGGCGAATTTCCGGTAATCGAAATTTCCGCTTGGCCGGGCGCCAAGCAGGCCGGTCGGACCAAACTCAGTGAATCCCCACGGCTTCGGAAGCCGCGCCTCCTCCGCGTAGCCCGGAATGTGTGCCGGGTCGACGTGGGTCGTGTAGGAATCGAGGCCGACGATGTCCACGTAGGCGTCGCCCGGGTAATAGGCCGCGGTGTCGCTTCCATGGTTGGGCGCGTAAACCCAGAGCAGGTTGTCGAGGTGGCGGGTCTTGGTGAAATAATCGAACATGTCGCGCCAGAGGCGGATGAACGCCTCGGGAGGCTGGTGGCCCCACCAGAACCAATTGCCGTTCATCTCGTGGAAAGGACGCCAGAGCACCACCACGCCGGCCTTTTGGAGGCGCCCGAGACCATCGGCGATCAGGTCGAGTTCATGCCGCCAGCGCCGGTTCGCCTCGGTTCCTGGAACGAGCAGGGAGTTCAGGTCCACGCCGTGGTCGCGCAGGCCGTAACCGGACTTTGCAGTCGGGTTGTAGAGATGGGTGCTGACGGTCACCAGTCCGCCTTTGCGCCAGTACGCGATGGCGGTGGCGTCGGGTTGGTCAGGTGAGACGGTGCCTCGATTGAAGTCGGCGTAATCGACACCGATCATCGCTGGCCAGCAGCCGGTTTCGCGATGGATCGTCTGCGGAAGGTCGCGACTGTCCTGGGTCGCGTAGCCGAGGAACTGTCCGGTGAGGATGTGGCGGCCGGGCCGGCCTTCCAGGCCTGCGATGAAGGCAAGGATCCGCTGCGCCTTCGGCGAGGCGTTGGGATTGGCGGGCGAGGGGATGGGACCCGCGAATGCGGCCGTGGTGAGCAGGCACGTCGCGAGGACGAGGCGCAGTGACGACAGGGGAGACATCGGGTAAGGAGGGTGCTATGACCACGTGCTCGCTCGTCGCGAGGGTCGGACGTGCGCGCAGCGTGAGCTGACCGGATCGGAGGAGCGTCAGCCCGCGGTGGCCTGCCGGACGCGCTGGACGGCTGCGGCGACGCGGGTGCGGACTTCGGACCAATTGCCGGCGGCGAGCAGCGACTTCTCGACCATCCAGCTGCCACCGCAGGCGAGCACCTTGGGATGGGCCAGGTAGGAGGCGAGGTTTTGCTCGTTAATTCCGCCCGTCGGCACGAATTTGACCTGGGTGTACGCACCGGAGAGG
>JAJXYI010000373.1 GCA_021780625.1 bacterium
CGGATGCTGACGCCTTCGCCCAGCGTCACGACGTCGATGATGGTCAGCGCGGTCAAGGCCTGGCGCTTCCGCCCGGCAACGCGCAACGGCCGGCCGGTGCGCTACCGATACTTCGTGCGCCTCACCGTCCAGTGAGCGCGGCGCCGGCCCGGTCACGGGCAAGTCAACCGAGGGGCTCGTGATAGGATCGCCACGCTTCCCGCGGGATCGAGACCCCGGCCATGACACCTGACCAGCTCTTGCTGACGCTCGGCGACGTCCTCGTTGGTCACCGCAACGCGGACGGCGGCTGGGGCTACTATCCCGGGAAACGAAGCCGCGTCGAGCCGACTTGCTGGGCCGCACTCGCTCTTGGCGCGATGCCCGACGGCGGCGAGACGCTCAATCGGGCGTGCGGCCTCCTGCGCACGTGGCAGCGAACCGACGGTCTCATCGCGGAACCTGGACTGACACCGGACATCACGTTCAATGGATTGGCGCTGGTGGCCCTCGAAACGAACCAGCGCCAGGGAAACAGTTCCGAAGACGCGGTGGCAGCCCGCCTCGCGCAAGCGCTCTGCTCCGTGAAGGTCCTGCAAACGGCGAACGACTCGATTCAACGCCAGAACAACCAACTCAGGGGCTGGCCATGGAGCGAGGGCGCCTTCTCGTGGGTCGAGCCGACCGCGTGGTGCGTGCTGGCGCTGAAGAAGTGGCGGCGGTCACACGCATCGCGCCCCCGGACGCTCGATGCCCGAATCGCCGAAGCCGACGCCATGCTGCTGGACAGGGCCTGCCGCGGCGGGGGCTGGAACTACGGCAACTCCAACATGCTCGGGCGGGAGCTGCATCCCTACGTGCCCACCACCGCGGAGGCGCTGCTGGCGCTGCAGGACCGGCGTCAGGAAGCGCCCGTGGCCGCGGGCTTGGAATTCCTCGTCAAGAACGCCACGCGGGAGACGTCCGGCATGGCACTGTCGCTGGCGCAGCTCGCGCTAAGCGTCTATCGGGTCCGGATTCCGGGCATGGCGGAATCGCTGGCCGCGGCCTGGGAGCATAGCCGCTTTCTCGACAACCTCTCCGTCACGGGAATGGCGGCGTTTGCGCTGGCCGCAGACAAGCAGGGCGCCGATGCGATCGCGATCTGACGGCAATCTGCCCGGCAGGGCTGAAGCCCTGCCCTACGAGTCACCCGGCAGGGCCGGGGACCGCTTCGGGCTGACGCGCCGGGAACTCCTGGCGCTGCCGCTGGGCCTGGCGCTCGCCGCCTGTCAGCGGCGGCCCTACCGCGCCGAGGACTTCGCCCTGCCGGCGCGCTCGGCGGTGGGACTGTTCCCGGCGTCCAACTACGGCGCGGACCTCTCCGACATCATTTTCCGCGGTCTCCAAACGGTGGGGGTGGGCGTCCGTGGCAAACGCGTGCTCCTCAAGCCGAACCTGGTCGAATACGACAACGGGTCGTGCATCAACACGAACCCGATGGTGGTCGTCGCGGCCGCCGACGCCATGCTGCGAGCCGGGGCCGCATCGGTCGCCGTCGGGGAGGGGCCCGGCCATCGCCGCGACATCGAGTACCTGCTGGTCGCCAGCGGCCTGTTCGACCTGCTGCGCGAGATGAAGATCCGGTTCGTCGATCTGAACCAGGACGACCTCGAGACGGTGCCGCTCAGGAGCTGGTTCACGGGCCTCAGGGCGCTGTCACTCCCTCGCGCGCTTCGCGAAGCCGACCTCGTGGTCTCGATGCCCAAGCTGAAGACCCACCACTGGGCCGGAATGACGTGCGGGATGAAGAACCTCTTTGGCGTGGTTCCCGGCGCCATCTACGGCTGGCCGAAGAATTTCCTGCACATCCACGGCATCCCCGAGTCGATTCTCGACCTCAACGCCACCATCCGCCCGGGGTTGACGATCGTGGACGCGGTGGTCGGGATGGAGGGAGACGGCCCCATCATGGGGCGCCCTCGCCCGCTCGGCTTCATTGCGATGGGCGCCGACACGGTGGCGGTCGATGCGACCTGCGCCCGCGTGATCGGGTTCGAACCGTCGAGGCTGCCGTACCTGGAGACCGCGTCGCGATTCCTC
Source organism: bacterium (assembly GCA_021780625.1). The sequence continues at coordinate 2,062 of JAJXYI010000373.1, forward strand.
GGCAACATCGACACCCGGAAGATCGAACAGCGGGGCGAGAATATCGAGCGGTACGCTACACGGTTCGAGGTGGTCGACCGCCTGCGATCGCTTCAGCGCCAACCACGATGACCTGTAGTACGACGACACGCCTGCACGAGAATTGCCCGAACGGGGGGGCGACATCGAGAGGTCGGGCTCAGCCTTCCAGGTCCCGTCCGACGGTGGCGATGTTCGCTCTCGCTGTTGTCGGCGTCACAGCCGCGATCTACGTCTGCGGTGTTCTCATTACGCCGCATGTACTCAGTTCCTTCCATTACAGCGATTTCGGCACCTTCTACAGGGCGACCGCCACGAACCGCCTTTACGGACCGGACCCAGACCTCCCCGTGGTCGGCTCGGCCCGAATGACAAACCTGAATTCCCCGTTCTTTCATTTCCTGTTTCGCCCGCTGACCCTGCTCCCTCTGGCAGACGCATACGTAGTTTGGCTGGCTTTGACCGCCGGCGTGTTCGTCGCCGGGCTTCTCAAGACCGCCAAGCGAACGCCGCCGGCCTGGCCGTGGTGGATGTGGTGCGTGCTGCTGGCGTGGACCCCGTTGTTCTCACTGGTCTACACGGGGCAGATCACTGCGCTCGTATTCGTGCCGCTTACTCTGGCGTGGTGGGCGGACAGAGACAGGCACCGCGTGGCAGCGGGTTTCTGGCTGGGATTGGCGTTCAGCTTGAAGCCGCACCTGTTGTTGGTATTCGTCTGGTGGGTATTTCGCGGTCGTTGGCGAAGCCTCGTGGTCGCGTTACTGACTACGACTGCCACAGTGGCCCTGGCCGCGGTCGTTTACGGGTGGAGTGCCTACGCATCCTGGGCCGGACATCTGGGGGGAGCGAACTGGACGTGGGCAGCGATGAACTCGAGCCTGTGGGCGCTTCCATCGCGGTTGTGGCAGGCGACGCCCTACTACGCACATCTGTCGATACACCCTCAGCTGATCGGCCCGGTGACTGCCTTCATCGTCGTGCCGGCGGGGCTGGCAACGTTGTGGGGGCTCTGGAAGGTCCGCAACCCCGACATCGCGTGGGCGCTAGCTCTTATATCGACAACCCTCATCATGCCGCTCGGCTGGGCCTATTACGCGTGGTGGTGGGTACCGATGGCCATGGGACTGTCACTGCCCCGATGGGTCTGGAGCGCCGTCGCGTTACTAATGGTGACGCCCGTGGTACTACTTGCACCGTGGGTCAGCGAGTCCATTCTGATGACGTTCACGGTCGGCGCCGCTCCTGTCTATGCTTCGGCCATATTGTGGGCAGCGGTCCTTCGTCTAGCACTGGCCGC
>JAJXYI010000714.1 GCA_021780625.1 bacterium
CAGTCCGCCATCTCCCGCATGAAGGACGTCGACGTGGCCCAGGAGTCCACCCAGCTCGCCCGTTACCAGATCCTCGTCCAGTCCGGCACCGCCATGCTCGCACAGGCGAACCAGATGCCGCAGTCCGTCCTCAAACTGCTGCAGTGATCGTCAGCCGGGGCGCCTTCGGGACCTCACGAGCGCGCTTCGGGCGTCTTCTCGAGGATGCTGAACGTGTAGCGAAAGGTCTCGTCCGCGCTCTCCCTCCGATATGCTTCTGACCAAGAAAATCGCCGCCATTCTGGGAATTTCACGTCGCCCGCCACGTCAGCGTGCACGAGCGTCAGGTACAGTCTCGATGCGAGCGGAAGCGTTTCCTCGAAGATCTTCTCTCCACCGCACACGAACACCTCTCCAGGAAGGTTCGCGGCAATGCGAAGCGCCTCGTCGACGTTCCTGGCAAGTGGAGGAGGCTGGACGCCCGCTGGAAGCGGAAACGGCCTGAGCTCGTCCCAGGGGCGGCTCGTCACCACGATCGGTTCGCGCCCGTCGAGGTGCGCGCGCGGCCACACTTCGTACGAGATGCGTCCCAGGATCACCGGCCTGCCCGCGGTGTGGTCGTGGAACCATGCCTGGTCTTCCGGAATGCTCCAGGGAAGAGAGGACTCGCGGCCAATGACGCGGTTCTCCGCACAGGCGACGATCAGGCTGAGAAATGGATTCCGCGTGGTCGGCATCGGCGTGGCCGGCAAAACCCCCGATCTTGGAAACGGCCGGAGGACGGGCTTCAGCTCGGAGCGATCGCCACGCACTGGTAGAGGATCCGTCCCGCGGCGTAGGGCGTCGAGCCGGTCACGTGCACGGATAACCCCGAGGCTGTGGTGAAGCCACCCAAGGACAGCCCATGGGAAAGGCCCGGATCGCGCTCGATCGACGTGCCACAATCAAAATCCGGACAGAGCACGTACATGCCGTTGCCCGGCGTCGCCAGGACGGAGAAGACCGTCACGCGCCCCGCCTTGCGCGTGGGGGCGATTTCGTGGGCCGCCGCCGGCTGGACCGGTGCCACGGCGACCGCCGTGCTCTGCGCCTGGCGCACCTCCAGCTTGATCATCCGTGCGACGGCCTCGGGCCCCGTATCGCCGAGGACCTCGCTCACCCAGTCGAGCAGGAGATTGCGGACCTCGTTCAACTCCTTCGCCTTAGCGATCGGGTCCATGCCGCCGGTCTTGCGGATGGCTTTCACAAGGCTGGAGATTTCCTTCAGGTAGACGTTCTTCTGGGCTCCTGGGATGTAGTACATCACCACCAGGTGCACGAGCTTCGCGTCGGCGGCGCCGTACTCGATTCCCTGAGACGACCATCCGATCGCGCAGAACAGCTCGCCTTCCTCACGGCGGGCGCGGACGTGGGGAACCCCGACGCCCATGCCGATGCCCGTGTTGCATTCCTGCTCGCGGTTCTTGATCTCCTCGATCGTGTCCGTCCCGACCTCGATGTCCGGATTGGCATCGAGGATTCGCGCGAGGAACTCGAGCGCCCGTGCCTTTCCGGCTTCGGGCAGTTCAAAAAGTCGTCCTTCCTGGAGTGCGGTCAGAATGCTGCGCATGGGAATCAATCAAGTCCGAATCGACGCGCGAACCACATCTTCACCGAGTGTGTGAGCACGCTGTACGAGAAAAGGAACAGCAGCATCCACAGGAAAAACACGGGAGGCAAGGGCACAAAACCCAGGAAGTGGGCGATTGGCGAAAACGGCAGCCAGCAGCCGATTCCCATGATCGCCAGCGTCGTGAAGGTCATCGTCTTGCTCGCGCGGCTTTGGACGAACGGGACCCGCTGCGTGCGGATGATGTGTACGATCAGCGTCTGCGTGAGGATCGACTCCACGAACCAGCCCGTGTGGAAAAGCTGCTCGAGGTGGCTCTTCGTCGCCGCGTCGATGCCCGCGTGCGTATACGCCGCGCAACCGAAGTAGTACAGCATCACGAAGAACGTCGCGTAGTCGAAGATCGAGCTGATCGGCCCGATGAAGATCATGAATTTCTGGATACTCTTGATATTCCAGCGGCGCGGCTTGGAGAGGTATTCGTGGTCGACGTTGTCCAGCGGGATGCCCACCTGCGAGATGTCGTACAGCAGGTTGTTCACCAGCACCTGGATTGGGGCCATCGGGAGGAAGGGCAGGAAGTAGGCGCCGCCGACCACGCTGAACATGTTTCCGAAGTTCGAGCTGGCCCCCATCTTGATGTACTTGATGATGTTTCCGAAGACCTTGCGGCCCTCGATGATGCCGTCCTCGAGCACCAGCAGGCTCTTCTCCAGGAGGATGATGTCCGCGGATTCCTTTGCCACGTCCACCGCGGTGTCGACCGAGATTCCCACGTCCGCCGCCTTCATCGCGAGCACGTCGTTGATGCCGTCGCCCATGAAACCGACCACGTGACCCTTGGAGCGGAGTGTCTTGATGACCTTCTCCTTCTGGTCAGGTGTGAGGCGGGCCAGCACGTTGGCCTCGTCCACCTCCTTGGCAAACCCGGCGTCGTCGAGCTGGGCCAGCTGCGGCCCGGTGACGATTTTCGTGATCGGCATGGCCACATCGTTGCAGACCTTGCGGGTCACGAGCTCGTTGTCTCCCGTCAGGATCTTCACGAGCACCCCTGACCGCGACAGCGCCTCGATGGCCTTCGCGGAGGTGTCCTTGGCCGGGTCGAAGAAGGCGATGTATCCCAGAAGGATCAGCTCCGACTCGTCAGCGACCGAGAAAACCTGCTTCGAGCGGTCGAACTCGCGATAAGCGATCGCGAGCACGCGGTAGCCCTCCGCGCTGAGGCTCCGGTACTCGTCCATCAGGTCGTCGCGGATCAGGCGGATGAGCGGATTGATGTCCTCGTCGACTTGGTAGTTTTCGCAGACGGAGGCGACCTCCTCGACAGCCCCCTTGCAGATGAGCACGTGGCGGCCCTCATAGTCGATCACCACCGACATCCGCCGCCGTTTGAAGTCGAACGGGATCTCGTCGACCTTCTTGCAGTTGAGCTCCACGTCGAGGTCGGTGTGCGCGAGGATGGCGCGGTCGAGCAGGTTGCGGAGCCCGGTCTGGTAGAAGCTGTTCATGTACGCGTACCGGAGCACGTCCTCGCTGGGGCGGTTCGTGACGTCCACGTACCGCTCGAGCACCACGTGGTCCTGCGTCAGCGTGCCGGTCTTGTCGGTGCAGAGCACGTCCATCGCGCCGAAGTTTTGGATCGCGTGGAGATGCTTCACGATGACCTTCTTTCGGGACATCATCAGCGCGCCCTTGGACAGGCACACGGTGATGATCATCGGGAGCATCTCGGGCGTGAGGCCGACCGCGACCGAAAGGGCGAAGAGCAGGGCCTCGACCCAGT
>JAJXYI010000514.1 GCA_021780625.1 bacterium
GCCTTTGGATTGCGGCTCCGGCGCGTGTGCGACTTAGTTGGTCGGTCCGCGCGGAGCCGGAGCCGGTCAACGTTTGACCTTGCGGGCGGGTTTGGCGGCCTTGCCCTTGGCGCGGTTGCGTTTCTCGCGCACGGCGGCGGCCACGAATGCCGCGAACAGGGGGTGGGCGGCGTTGGGTTTGGACTGGAATTCGGGGTGGAACTGGACGGCGAGGAACCAGGGGTGGTTCTTGATCTCGACGATTTCGACGAGATTGCGGCGCGGGTTGACGCCGCTGATGACGAGGCCGGCCTTTTCAAGTTGTTCGACGTAGGAGTTGTTGACCTCGAACCGGTGACGGTGGCGCTCGCGGATGGTGGGAAGCTTGTAGGCCTTGTGGGCGAGGGTGCCCGGTTTGAGCGAGCACTCGTAGCTGCCGAGGCGCATGGTGGCGCCCTTGTCCACGATCTTTTTCTGCTCCTCCATCATGTTGATGACGGGATGGGGGGCCTGGGGATCGAACTCGAGGGAGTTGGCGCCCTTCAGCTTCAGGACATTGCGGGCGAATTCGATGACGGCGATCTGGAGGCCGAGGCAGAGTCCGTAGTAGGGGATGCCATTTTCGCGGGCGTAGCGGGCCGCGGCGATCTTGCCTTCGGTTCCGCGGTCGCCGAAACCGCCCGGGACCAGGATGCCGTCGAGGCTCTTCAGGATGGCGAGGCCGCCCTTTTTCTCCAAGTCCTCGGCGTCGATGCGGCGGACGCTGACCTTGCAATTGTTAGCGATGCCCGCGTGGGTGACCGACTCGTAGACCGATTTGTAGGCATCCTGGAGCTCGATGTATTTGCCGACGACGCCGATGGTCACCTCGTGAGCGGGGTTCTTGATGCGGCCCACGATTTCCTGCCAGACGTTGCGCGGAGGGATCGGAAGCTTGAGACCGAACAATTCGAGGACGAGGGAATCCATGCCCTCTTTTTGGAGTTGGAGTGGGAGCTCGTAGATCGACGAATCGACGTCGCGGCACTCGATGACGGCCTTGACGGGGACATTGCAGAACAGGGAAATCTTGTCGCGCAGCTCGTGGTCGAGGGGGTGGTCGCAGCGGCAAACGACGAGGTGGGGCTGGATACCGATCTCGCGCAGCTTGGCGACGGACTGCTGGGTGGGCTTGGTCTTGAGCTCGCCAGCGGCCGCGAGGAAGGGGACGAGCGTGACGTGGATGAAGAGGACGTCGTGGGGGCCAACCTCAAGGGCGAACTGGCGCATGGCCTCGAGGAACGGCAGCCCTTCGCTGTCGCCGGTGGTGCCGCCGATCTCGGTGATCAGCACGTCGACGTCCTTGCCGCCGGCATAGATGCGTTGCTTGATCTCGTTGGTGACGTGGGGAATGACCTGGACGGTCTTGCCGAGGTAATCGCCCCGTCGCTCCTTCTGGATGACGCTTTCATAGACCTGGCCGGAGGTCAGGCTATTGAGACGCGAGAGGCGTCCGCTGGTGAAACGTTCGTAGTGGCCGAGGTCGAGATCGGTTTCCGCACCGTCTTCGAGGACATACACTTCGCCATGCTGGAAGGGGCTCATCGTACCCGGGTCGACGTTGAGGTAAGGGTCGAACTTCTGGATGCGCACTTTCAGGCCGCGCATCTCGAGCAGCGCGCCCAATGCGGCCGCGGTGAGCCCCTTGCCCAACGAGGAAACGACGCCTCCCGTGACGAAGATGTATTTCATCGCGTCGGGTAAATCGTCCGGGGGGAGGGCGCGCAAGTTTTTTGCGGTCCCGTCGAGCGAACATTGCCGGGGCGCGCTCAGCGTTCGCGTTCGGCCATGGCTGCGCGGTGCAGCTGCCAGGAGTTCCAGATGTTGTGCCAGAGCACGTAGAACGTGGGACCGAGTGCGACGAGCGGGTTTGCGTAGACCAGAGCGAGATAGATCGTGAACGCGGTGTTCTTCTGACCGAGCGACTGGGCGGCTTCGCGGGCAAAGTCGGGACGCCCGATCAGACGGCCGATGCCGAAATTGGCGATGCACAGCAGTGCGGAAAGCGAGCCAATGAGGGCGAGTGTGGGGAAGGGCAGGGACGTCTGGCCGCGCAGGAAATGGGACGCGTTTGAGATGACAAGGAACAGGTTTGCGATCCAGATCGCGAATGAGAGGTTTCGGAGGCGCACGGGCCAGCCCCTGGCCGCCGGATGAATCGTGCGCGTGATCCAGGCGGCGGCGATCGGCAAAAAGACCACGAGTGCGACGGTGCTGAAGACCCGCCAGACCACCTGGCCTGCGGCAACCCCGAGCACGAGTGGAATCATGACGGGCAGAAGCAGCGCGATGACGAGATTCGTCAGCAGAAACACGGTGACGACGTACTCGGCGCGTCCGCGCATGAAACTGATGATGACGGTCGCCGCGGTGGCAGTCGGGGCGATTCCGGCGAAGAACAGAGCGAGGGCGATTTCACGTCCGCCGGCCGCATAGCCCGCGCCCCAGGCGAGGAACCCCAGCGCGATGTTGGCCCCGAGGATGGCGAAATTACTCGCGCGGAGCCTCAGCCCCGAAAGCGGCGTGTTCAGGAAGACGATATAGAGCATCGTCATCACGAACCAGCGTACCAGGAATACGGCTACGTTGGCCTGGGGCAGGAGGGCGCCGGCGAGGAAGGCGACGATGATGGCGACGGTCCGGGTGTAGGCGGTCTTCAAGATCGGGGGCAGACGGCAGCCAACCGGCGTGCGCTCGCTGAGTCAATTAGGCGTCGCGCCGGCGCGCGGTCATCGTTGAACGCAGGGCGACGACAGCTGGGGCCGGCCGGTACCGGCCCCAGGGACCGTGTCAACCGAGCGTGGCCACGATGGTGGCTCCGTCGCGCAGCGCGGTCTCGGGGATGAGTCCGGGGGCGTGGGGCTTGCCGTCGATGGTGAGCGACGTCACCCCGCGGTTGACGCCCGAGGGATTGCGCACCTCGAGGTGGAGGGTCCGGCCGCGGAAGACGCGGGTGGCGGTGAAGCCAGGCCAGGCCTTCGGGATGCAGGGATCGATGCGGAGCCCGCCGAGTTCGGGACGGATGCCGAGGATGTGCTGTGCGGCGGTGAAGGTGCTCCACGAGGCCGTTCCGGAGAGCCAGGGAACGCGGGAGCGCCCGTATTTCTTCGAGGAGGGGGCGTGGGTGCTCTGGCAGTGGACGTAGGGCTCGATCTCGCGGATGTCGGCTCGGTCGTTCTGCGCGGCGGGCATGAAGGCGCGGTAGTAGGCGTAGGCCTGGTCTCCGTTTCCGCGGGCGATCTCGGCAAGCACGGCCCAGCTCTGCGTGTGGGAGAAGATGCCGCCGTTTTCCTTGTTGCCGGGGTTGAAGAGGACGGCGCGCATGACCTTGACGGGGGTCTTGTCGAAG
>JAJXYI010000066.1 GCA_021780625.1 bacterium
CTGGACGCCACGACCTTCACCCACAACGGCGTGCTTTACTACGTCTGGGCGCAGAAGGACCCGGCGATCCCGGGAAACTCCAACCTCTACATCGCCCCGCTGGCGGCGCCCGTGGCGCTGGCGACGCCTGCCGTGCGACTGTCGGTTCCCGAGCTCGACTGGGAGACGCGCGGCTTTTCGGTCAACGAGGGCCCCGCCGTCCTCGTGCGCCGCGGCCGGATCTTCCTCTCGTATTCGGCCAGTGCCACGGATGAGAACTACTGCGTCGGGCTCCTTCATTGCGATGCGAATGCGAATCCTCTGGATCCTCGCAGCTGGACGAAGTCCCCGCGGCCTGTCTTCCAAACCTGCCGCGAACACGGCGTCTTCGGACCCGGGCACAATTCGTTCACGGTGTCGGAGGACGGCACGACCGACCTGCTGGTGTATCACGCACGCACGTACAAGGACATCGTTGGCGACCCGCTTTGGGATCCCAACCGGCACACCTTCGTGAAGCGCCTCCGCTGGGATGCCGACGGCATGCCTGTTTTTGGCCGGCCGTCGGTCGACGACTGAAGCGCTCCGGGCCGGTACGACTCCTCTTTTCATGAAATTTCGTTCACGTCTGGTTTTTGCGTTATCCCTCCTGGGAGCGTCCTGCCTCGCCGGCACCGCCAGGGCCGACGAATGGGCGCTCACCGGCTCCCTCATCGCTCACGATCCCTCGCTGATCAAGGAGGGGAACTCTTGGTGGTGCTTCTACACGGGCGCGGGACTGCCCTCCAAGACCTCCCCGGACGGCCGTGCCTGGACGCTCAGGGCGCCTCTTTTCTCCAAGGAATTGTCGTGGTGGCGGACCTACGCGCCTCACATGGGCAAAGTCGACGTCTGGGCGCCGGACATCCACAGATTCGGCAGACGCTACTGGCTCTATTACTGCGTTTCCGAATTCGGGGAAAACAATTCGGCCATCGGCCTGATGTCCTGCAGCAGCCTCGCCCTCGGCGACTGGCGCGACGACGGCATGGTCATCAGTTCGAAAAGCGGCACCGATACCTATAACGCGCTGGACCCGGATCTCACGGTCGATTGCGACGGCAGGCCCTGGCTCTCCTTCGGTTCGTGGTTCTCGGGCATCTATATTGTCCCGCTGGACCCCTCCACCATGAAGCCCGCGGGCGCACCCAGGAACATCGCGTACCGCGAGCACGGGATCGAGGGCTCGACGATCGTGCACCGGGGCGCCTACTACTACCTTTTCACGTCCATCGACCGTTGCTGCCAGGGCGCGGCGAGCACCTACAAGATCAGCTTTGGCCGCGCGACGAACATTACCGGGCCCTATGTGGACGAGAGCGGCGTGGATATGATGAACGGGGGCGGGACGATTCTCGAACAGGGAGGGCCGCGATGGAAAGGACCGGGCGGACAGGACGTGAAGCAGATAGGTTCTTCCTGGGTGCTGGTGCGCCACGCCTACGATGCGGAGAACCAAGGATCTCCGACGCTGCGCATTGCCGACCTGTATTTCGACGCCAAGGGCTGGCCCACGCTGACCCGCTAGGGGATCGCCGAAGGCGGAGGGGTCCGCCTCTTCGGGGGCGGCACCATTCGGTTGATGGACTCGACGTGCGTCTGCGGGCCACGGGGTCTGTGGAGCATGGCGTGGGGATGTTTGGGAAGGTCGCGAACCATGACGTGGACCTCGCTGGAGGCCATTGGCCAGCATGGCCCGGAGGACTGGCCCGATTTTGGCAGCGCCGCGAGGTATCCAAGCCGTTCATACTTGGCGCGATCGAAGCGCACGCCACGCAATCGATTTAATCCTGGTGGCGTCCGATCAGGGGCGCCGACGCCACACCTTCTTCCGTGAAGGAAATTTACGCCTATGGCTGAGCCTTTGGCGGGGCAACGTCTGCGCTGGCGCGAGGCGGCGTCAGGGCGCGGTCTCGGTCGTCACCGGGGCAAAGACCCGGAACGTGCTTCCGCGGCCAGGTTCGCTTTCCACGGTGACAACCCAGTTGTGCGACCGTGCAATACCGAGAACCACGGCCAGACCCATGCCTCGGCCGGTGAACTTGGTGGAGTAGAACGGATCGAAAAGCCTATCGATGTCGGGAGCGCTGATTCCGCAGCCCGCATCCGCCACTTCCAGGCAGGCGTAGGCCGTGTCCTGAGTTTGGTAGTCGATGGGAAAACGTCGCGTGGCAGGAATCGCATCGGCCCAGACCGTCTTGATGCCCAGGCGAATGGTGCGCCGAGCGTCGATGCTGGCCTCCCATGCGTTGGTGACCAGATTCGTCAAAACCTGCTGAAGCTGGTCCGGGTTGGTGGTGACGATTGGACCGGGTGAGGGCAAGTGGGTCTCCAAAACGGTGCCATGTGGCATGGCGGCTCGTAGCAGGGACAGACTTTCCTGGCAGATTGCGGAAAGGTCCAGCGGTTCACGTTTGCCCTGCGGCTGCCCGAGGTAGGTCAGCATCAAGGTGCTGACTTCCGCTGCCTTTTGGGCCGAACGCATGGCCTCGGACAACCCCTCCAAGGCTTCGCCGTTTTCGGCCTGGCTGTTCATCGCGAATTCCAGGCTCAGCATCACCGCCTGGAGTTGGTTGTTGAAATGATGGGCGATAGCCTTGGCCATGCGGCCCAGACTTTCAGCCTTCTGCAGTTGGCGGTTTTGCGCCTCCAGTCTCTCTTGCCGCGCGGCAGCCTGTTTGCGCTCGGTGATGTCGCGCGCGATGATGACCATGCCGACGGGAGACCCGTTTGTGTCCCGGATGAGTTCGGTGTTCACTTCGATGTCAAAGGTGGTCCCATCGGTACGCAGGCCCCGGTATTCGCTCGGGCCGGTAACGAGGCCCTGGAATTTCAGGGCGACCTGAGCCATGGCACGCGCTCGATCCTCGGGTACGAGATAGTCGATGACCGGCCGGCCCACGAAGTCCTCCTCCCCTGAATGTCGGAATAGGAGCTTGGCCATGGGCGACACCATGACGATTCGACCCTCGCGATCGGTAATGGTGATGTCGTCGGGAGAGGCATTGAGGATGGACTTATAACGTTCCTCACTTCTCTGCAGAGCGTCGTTCGCCTGGCGCAGGCTGGTGTTGAGCTCGGACAGTTGCTCCGTGCGTTCGGCAATGAGTTTTTCCTGCTTGAGATTGCGATCCGAGAGTTCCTTCAGCGGGTAGACTTCGCCTTCCCGGACCAAGTGGTAGGGAATGGAAATGCTGCTGTGGGCGATTTTCCAGCCGGCGGATTCCTTGCGGAAAATCAGCACCAGGCGGGCGGTCTCCCGAGACAGCACGTGGTCTTCGATAGGCAGGTGGATCGAAAAGAAGCTCGTCGCGACCGCGATCGTGTCGGACAGCGACTGAA
>JAJXYI010000324.1 GCA_021780625.1 bacterium
GGAATCCGAACGCGTGCTCCGCCTCCTGGAGACGCTGCTCGATGTCTCGGCCGCGGAGACCGGCACGCTTCCGCTGAAGCGCACCCAGGTGGACCTGACCCACCTCGTCGCGGACGTCGCGGACCTGTATCGCGAGGTGGCCGAGGAGAAGGGCATCTCGGTGGAGATCGACTGCCCGTCCCCGGTCGAGGTGGAGGCCGACTCGATGCGCCTGGGCCAGGCGGTGGCGAATCTCGTCGACAACGCGCTCAAGTACACGCCCGACAAGGGCCGCGTGCGCATCGCCGCGCGGTCCGCGGAGACGTTTTGCGAGGTCGAGGTCTCGGACAGCGGTCCCGGCGTGCCCGTGGCGGAGCGCGCGAAGATCTGGCGCCGCCTGTATCGCGGCGATGCGTCGCGCTCGCAGCGCGGGCTGGGTCTTGGCCTGAGCCTGGTGAAGGCCGTCGCGGAGGCCCATGGCGGCTCGGTCGCGGTGGGCGACGCCGAACCCTCGGGCGCGCGCTTCATCCTCCGGCTCCCCCGGCAGTCGCCGGCCTGAGCGCCTGGCCGAAGGTCCCAGCGCGGCGGAATCGGAACCGAATCCGCCGGAGGGATGGGCCACGAAAAACACGAAACTTCAGGGGCATCGGCTTTGCGTTGCGTGCGCTTATAAGCGCGCTCCGATCAGGGTCGGCAACCCTGGCGCCTTTTTGTGTTCTTTGTGGCCAATCCTTCAGGTGGTTTGACTGCGACAGGGCACCTCGTGGGTTCAAACGTTCGCGGGACAGGGTGGAGGAATCGACTTCCGCCCGTCGTGCCGCCCGCGCAGACTCCGCGCCTTTTCCCGCTCATGCGCATCGACTGGCAGATTGGATTCTCGAAGACCCGTGAGGGCGCGCCCGAACGCTGGGTCGCGGCCGTGGTTCCCGGCGCCGCACAGCTCGACTGGGCCCGTGCGGAGGGCTGGCCGTCGCACGTGATCGGCGAAAACTCCGCGGCCTACCGCTGGATGGAGGACGTCTGGTGGACCTACCGCGCGCGAATCGCGGTGCCCGCACCCGAGCCGGGCGGCGCGGTGCGCCTCGTGGCACGGGGCGTGGACTACCGCTGCGACCTGGTCGTGGACGGGACCGTGGTGGCGGAACACGAGGGGCAGTATTCACCCGTGACCGCCGAGCTCACCGCGTTCGCGGGCGGAACGGTTGACGTGGAGATCCGGATACACCCGGCGCCCAAGTCCAACGAGCGGGCCGAGGACCGCGCCCAGGCCGACCGCGCCTTCAAACCGGCGGTCAGCTACGGCTGGGACTTTCATCCCCGGCTCATCCCGCTCGGCCTGTGCGACGAGGTGGAACTCCAGGTGCTGCCCGCGCTGCGCCTCGGGGAGCTGGACGTGGTGAGCGCGCTGCTCGACGACCATTCCGCGGCGCGCCTCGGCCTGGAGGCGGAGATCGCAGGCGCGCCCGGCGCCCGACTCCTCTGGACCGTGCTCGCGCCGGACGGTGCGCCCGCCTTCGCCGCGGAGGCGCCCGCCACGACGGGCCGGCTGGAACTGTCGGGCCGGATCGACCGACCGCGGCTCTGGTGGCCGCACGACCAAGGGGACCAGCCGCTCTACACGCATGTGATCAGACTCGTGGACGCTAAGGGGCGGGTCTGCGACGAACGCCGACTGCGCACGGGCATCCGGCGCGTCCGGCTCGTCATGGCCGAGGGCCAGTGGGATCGTCCGGCGCCGGGGGAATTTCCAAAACCGCGCGCCACGCCCCCGTTCACGCTGGAAATCAACGGTCGGCGGATCTTCGCCAAGGGCGCCAACTGGGTGGCCCCCGACATCTTCTACGGCACGGTCGACTCCGGCCGGCTCGAGGCTCTGCTCGGGCTCGCACGCGCCTCGCACTTCAACCTCCTGCGCTGCTGGGGCGGGGCACCGGTGATGAAGGATGCCTTCTTCGACCTGGCCGACGAACTTGGGCTGCTCGTGTGGCAGGAGTTTACCCTGGCGTGCAACGCGTATCCGGATGCCCCCGACTACCTCGCCGTCGTGGACCGGGAGTCGCGCTTCCTCGTGCACCGGCTGCGCCGCCACCCATGCCTCGCGCTGTGGTGCGGCGGAAACGAGCTGTTCAACAAGTGGTCCGGCATGGACGACCAGTCGCTGGTCCTGCGCACCCTCGACCGAAACTGCCTGGAGCTGGACCCGCTGACGCCGTTCCTCCCCACGTCGCCTGTCGACGGCGTGGCCCATGGACACTACGTCTTCCGCGACTCGAAGACGGGCCGCGAGGTCTGGGAGCTCTTCCAGTCGGCGCGGTACAACGCGTATCCGGAATTTGGCGTACCGGGTGCGGCCAACGCCGACGTGCTCCGCGCGGTGCTCCCGGAGTCGGAGCTGTGGCCGCCGGCCGACGCCGGATCCTGGAGGCACCATCACGCGTTCGCGAGCTGGACGCCGCAGCATCATCTCTGCCTCGAGACCCTTGAGCACTACTTCGGTCCGATCGGCTCTCTGGAGCGGCTGGTGGAGCTGAGCCAGTGGACGCAGGGCGAGGGCCTGCGTGGGGTGTTCGAGGAGGCGCGTCGGCAGAAGCCGCGCTGCTCGATGGCGCTTGCCTGGTGCTTCAACGAGCCCTGGCCCGCGGCGGCGAACCTCAGCCTGGTCTGCTGGCCGGAAGCGCCCAAGTCCTCGCTCGCGGTCGTGGCCCAGGCGTGCCGGCCTGTTGTCGCGAGTGCGCGGATACCGAAGTTCCAGTGGAGCGCCGGCGAGACCTTCGAGGCCGAGCTGTGGCTGCTCAACGATTCGCCCGCGCCGGCGGGCGGCGCCGCGATCGAGGCCGTGCTCGAGGCGGACGGGGTGTCGATCGCGCTCGTGCGTTGGGAGTGTCCGGTTGTCGCGGCGAATGCGAATGTCCGTGGTCCGACCGTGCGCCAGGTGATGCCCGAGCTGCGTGGCGGGCATTTCGAGCTCCGGCTCATGGCCGTGGGGAATCCAGGATGGAGTTCGAGCTATCGGCTCTCGTTCAGGTCCGCACAGCGCGCGGGTGTGCCGCAAACCGCCGCCGCCCCGACCCTCAACGTCTGAGGCGTGGGAGACTCCCTAGGCGCGGAATTCGCCGCGGACGCTCCACACCGCGAGCACGCAACCCAGGGCGCACAGCACGAAGGCGGCAAGCGGAACCGGGGTGCCCGCCACGGGGATGGAAATTTCGAATAGGCGGGAGCAGAGCACGACCAGGCTGCCCAGGGCCGCCCGGCCGAAGGTTGCGACGAGGACCAGGGACAGGGCGGTGGCACCGACAACCAGGCCGGCGCGCCGGCGCGCCGGATGACGTGACGCGGGGAGGGTGTCCATCACGCGCGCGGTGAAGCCCGCG
>JAJXYI010000622.1 GCA_021780625.1 bacterium
CGCCAGACCAGGTGACGGCGGCGTTGCGCTGCTGGCCGGCCCACGCGGACCGGGTGAGGATGAAGACCCGCTTGGCGGACGATTCCGCGCGCTGCCCCTGGTAGACGCCGGTGGTGTGCTCGAGCGGGTAGGCGTTGAAGACGCGCGCGCCGGAACCGGCGGCGGTCGTCACGTCGCGCAGCTCGCCCCAGTGTCCGCCCAGTTCGGGCTCGCTGGCGTCCATCCACCAGCCGTCGATTCCGATCGAGAAGAGATGTTGCGATAGGAATTTCCAATACAGGCGCCGACCCTCGGGGTTGAAGGGATCGTACCATTTGCCCTGACCCTTGGGGTAGACGTTCGGGTAAACCTTGGGATAGACGGCGCCCGCCTTTTCAAGCGCTGCAAGGTTGGCCAGGCCGAGATCGAAGCGCGGCCAGATTGAGATGATGATGTGCGCGTGCTCGTCGTGCACGGTGCGGACCATTGCCGCCGGATCGGGGTAGCGCGTGGGGTCGAACTCATCGGAGCCCCAGCCGCCGGGACGCCAGTACTGCCAGTCCTGGATGATTCCATCGAGGGGAAGGTGCAGCCGGCGGTATTCTGCCACGACGCCCAGCAACTCCTGTTGGGTTTCGTAGTGCTCGCGGCACTGCCAGAAGCCCCAGGTCCACTCGGCGAGCATGGGCGCGGGCCCCGTGAGCCAGCGATAGCGCGCGACGACGTCGCGGAGCGCGGGGCCTCCGATGAAGTAGTAATCGATCGCGTCCGCGGCTTCCGAAGTCCAGGTCAGGCCGCCTGGAATGGTGGCGCCGGCGTCGACGTCGGTGACTGCCGGGTTATCCCAGAATACGCCGTAGCCGCGACTTGAGAGGAGGACCGGCACTGCGACGTCGCGATTCTCCTGCTGGAGGTGGACCTTCGTGCCGCGGTAATCGAGCGGGGATCCCGGATGCTGGCCCAGGCCGTACACGGCTTCGCCTGGCTGAAGGACGAAGCCCTGCCGGCTGCGGAGGGTCGGCTGGCCGCCGACCACCGCAGGCGTGAGGGATTTTCCGCCGTCGTCGGCCTCGGCGAGATAAACACGCCCCGAGAGGTCTGCGAAGCGGACGCTGCCCGTGGAGCGGGCGACGGTCACGACGAGTGCGCTTGTGCGCAACGTGATGTCCTTGGACGTCTCGGCCGCCGTCCACGGGGTCCCGGAAGGACTGGCCACGACGGCGAGCGGATCGGTCGGCGGCAGCGTGGCGGACGGGCCGTAGGTCACCTCGACGATGTCGGGGGTGAACACGCGAAGGCGCAAGGTGCCTCGCTCGAGGCCCAGGGCGAGTCCGTCGCGTCCCTTTTGGATGGATACGACAGGAAGGGGGGCGGCCAGGGCGACGCCGCAGAGCGACAGCCAGGCGAGGATCAGGCGGCAGGGGGTGTTCATCGCGCGCCGGTTGTCGGATCAGGCCCGGATTGGGGCAAGCCGGGCGTCCGTGTACCGTTCGGTCGCGGGCTTGCGCAGGTTCAACGGTGACCCAGAGAATCGTTGGCGGACCGGGCCGGATCGCCACCCTGCGGTGGCCCGGACGCGCCCCGTAGTCCGATGTCCCCCTCGCTCCCCATGAAAATTCTTCGCCTGCTCCCTTTCGTGTTTGTGTGGATCGGCCTGTTGCATGCCGATGACGGATACCGCCTCTGGCTTCGCTACGACAGCATCACCGACTCCAGCTACCGCGCAGCGACGCTCGCGGCGGTGCGTCGTGTCGTGCTGGTGACGCCCACCGGCGCCGATTCTCCGACGCTGGATGCCGCGCGCGACGAACTCACGCGTGGCCTGAGCGGCATGACGGGGGCGGTGCCGACGATTGCGTTTGAGAAGGCGTCCTCGGCCGCGCCGGCCGCACTCGGAACGGAGGGCTACCACCTGCGCTCGGGCTCCAGCACCGTGGCAATCTCGGCTCCGAGCGACGTCGGAGCCCTGTACGGCGCGTTTCGCCTGCTGCGGGAAATCCAGCTCGGACACGACGTCTCGCATCTCGACCTGTCGTCCGCACCGAAGATCGACCGCCGCCTGCTCAGCCACTGGGACAATCTCAACCGCACCGTCGAGCGCGGCTATGCGGGGTTTTCACTGTGGGAGTGGTTCGTCCTTCCCGACTACCTCTCCCCGCGCTACCGCGACTACGCGCGAGCCTGCGCTTCGATCGGGATCAACGGAACGGTCCTCAACAACGTGAATGCCGACCCGCTGATCCTCACTCATCCCTGGCTTAGGAAGGTCGCGGCGCTTGCTGGCGTGTTTCGACCCTATGGCATCCATGTCTATCTCGCCGTGCGCTTCTCGGCTCCCGTGGAGATCGGCGGGTTGAAGACAGCGGATCCGTTTGATCCCACGGTCAAGGCCTGGTGGAGGGCGAAGACCGACGAAATCTACCGCCTCATTCCGGACTTCGGCGGGTTCGTGGTGAAGGCCAACTCCGAAGGACAGCCCGGGCCGCAGACCTACGGCCGCACGCATGCCGACGGAGCCAACCTCCTCGCGGACGCCCTTGCGCCGCATGGCGGCATCGTGATGTGGCGCGCGTTCGTGTACGACGCGAAGAATCCCGAGGACCGCTGCAAGCAGGCGTACAGCGAATTCCAGCCGCTCGACGGCAAGTTCCGCGACAACGTCGTGATCCAGATCAAGAACGGCCCGCTCGATTTCCAGCCGCGCGAGCCCTTCCATCCGCTGTTCGGCGCGATGCCGCGCACCAACGTGGGGCTCGAGGTGGAGATCACACAGGAGTACCTCGGCAACGGCACCTGCCTGGCGTTTCTCGCACCGATGTGGCGCGAGGTGCTCAAGTCCGACACCTACCGTCCCGGGCCCGGCGCGACGGTCGCACGCATCGTCGACGGTTCCGCGACCCACCGGCACCTCAGCCTCATGGTGGGCGTGGCCAACACCGGCACGGATCGCGACTGGACGGGCCACCCGCTCGCGCAGGCGAACTGGTACGCCTTCGGGCGACTCGCGTGGAATCACGACCTCAGTTCGGCGGAGATCGCCCGGGAGTGGACGCGCATGACCTTCGGTCCGAATCCCGACATTGCCCGAAAGCTCGTCCCGATGCTGCTTGAGTCGCGCGAAACGGTGGTGGATTACGAAATGCCGCTCGGGCTGCACCACATCATGTCGACAGGAAACCACTACGGCCCGGGCCCGTGGGTCGACAACCTGCCGAGGGCGGACTGGAATCCGGTCTATTACAACCGGGCCGACGCCGAGGGGCTGGGCTTCGATCGCACGGCAACCGGCTCGAATGCGCTCTCCCAATACGCGCCCCAGGCTGCCGCGAAATGGGCCACGCTCGCGACCTGTCCCGACCGGTACCTGCTCTGGTTCCATCACGTCGCCTGGGGGTATCGCCTGCGTTCGGGGCGCACGCTCTGGGACGAACTCGGCCTGCACTACCAGCACGGTGTCGACACGGTGCGTTCCTGGCAGAAGACCTGGGCGAGCATGAAGGGCGAGATCGACCCGGAGACCTTCGACCACGTTGCCGCCCTCCTGAACATCCAGGAGCGCGACGCGTGCTGGTGGCGCGATGCCTGCCTCCTGTACTTCCAGACCTTTTCGCACCGGCCCCTTCCCGCGGGAGTGGAGCCTCCCAAGCACGACCTGGCCTACTTTGAGGCGCTCCAGATCCATTGGGCGCCCGGTAATCCGGGCGAGCTTTGAGTCGGGGCGCCGCGGCAGTTCATCCCAAAAAACGCAGTTAACAGAAGGAAACGAAGATAACAAAGAAGGCCGAGCCAAGCGATTGCACGAACTCACCGGGGCGGAATCGCCTCACCCTAACGGTGAATGAATCAACGCTCTGAATTCTGCGGCAAGCGGCTTGTTCTTCGTTCCCTTCGTTGCCTTCTGTTCCATTCAATCGCCGAATTTAAGATCATGGCACAGAGGTCCATCTCACCGGATGCTCGGTTCGAACCGGGTTCGTCCGCTGGCATGGGGATACGGGCGTGAGTATCCGGATTCTGGAGGCAGGCGTTCGAGGGTGACGAAAGGCCCCGGAACCGGGGGCGACGGCGGCGTGGGCCGGGAAGTCGCCGGACCGGGGTCCGGGGCGTTGTCAGGCGCAGGGTGCCCCCGTGGAAATCGCGGGCCTTACGGCGCGCTGAACCACTTGGCGATGATCTGCACGTTGGTGTTCGTCGCGTAGGTCAGGTGGTGGAAGCGAACGTGGATGTTGTTCGAGGCGTCGGAGTAGACGTCGACCGAATACGAGTTCGTGCCCGAGTTTGCGATCGTGGCGATGTTCTGGACGGTCACGCCGGTGTTCCACTGCTGGAAGGTGGCGTACTCGGCGTGGTAGTACAGGCGATTGGTCTCGGAGTTGACGTCATGGGCCTCGACGAGGATTTCCAGATGCGAGGCATTCCAACCGGGCTGGTTGTAGAGCGTGTAGTCGAGCGTGTCGCCCGTGTTCACCGTGTGACCGGTGTAAACGGCGACCTGACGACCGTCATTTCCCGCGGGACCCTGCGCGCCGGCGGGCCCGGTGGCACCCTGGGGACCCGCTGGACCGGCGGGACCGGTCGCGCCCGTCGCTCCGGTTGCACCGGTGGCTCCGGTATCTCCCTTCGGGCCCTGGGGGCCTTGCGGACCCTGGGGGCCGACGGCGCCCTGCGGGCCGGTGGCACCCGCAGGACCCTGCGGACCCACCGGTCCGACCGGCCCGACGGCGCCTTGGGCACCGGTGTCACCCTGGACTCCCTGAATGCCCTGGGGGCCTTGCGGGCCCTGCGGACCGACGGCGCCGACCGTGACATAGGCCGTTGCGAAGTCGCTATTGTCGTCGTGGCTCTTCGCGTTTTTGGACAAGGCGAGCAGGTACGTGCCGGGCGTCGGTGCGGCCGGCAGGGAGGCTGTCACCGTGGAGCCCGAGACCGATCCGGGGACGAACGAGCCGTTGAACGAAACGTTCACCGACCCGTGCACGGACGAGCTCAGCTGGGCGGTCAGCGTGGTGCCGCTGACAGACGCATTCAGGATTGCCAGGTTGCCGTCATCGGCACGGGCGGCGGCGATTGACAGACAGACAGCGCCGATAAGGGCGGCGCGGCGGACGAGTTGTTTTATCGGGTTCATTGACGTGTGTGGTTTTCCCGACGCGGCGACGCCCCGCCTGGACCGGAACCCCGCCATGCCGCGCAGGACTCGCCGCGGGATCGTCCCAAGAGACGACAACGGGAGGAGGCTGCCTTGCTGGTGAAGCTGGTTATGCTGGACGGCTGAAAACCGAATCGGAGCCCGGAGGTGAGCCGGTGGTCACCGCAAAGTCAACTAATGCCGAGTATAAATGAAAATTATTGGCAAATTTATAAGTTCCTTACCATCAGATGGCAAATTCATGCCACTGTGCATATCTTGACATGATACAAGGAGCCCGTTGGTGCCGTTCCGCTGGGCCTCTGGATCCCTGACCTCTGCCGCCTGGGCCTTCCCCCCGGCTTGCCGCGCTGCCCAAGGGCGGGGTGGTGCTGTTCCAGGGCGATTCGATCACGGACGGCGGGCGCTGGAGGCAGGGCAGCGACTACAACCACATCATGGGTCAGGATTATCCTAAATTACGCAGTTGGATTTAAACCACAGAGACACCCACCTTCGCCAAGGCTACGGCGGACGAGCAGAGAACACGGAGAAATGCAGTTGGGCGGGAATTTTGTATCGAATCTCTTTCACCTGCGAGGTGAGCGCTGATTCCGCCCCTTGCTTGGATTTCAGCCTCTGTGATCTCTGTGTCTCTGTGGTTCAATTGCGGTATCTAGGATTATGGATACATCATCGCGGCGCTGGTCGGCGCGGAGTATCCGGGGCGCGGGCTCATGGTCCGGGCCTGGCTGAAGGCCGTCGACAGGGCCTGGCCCGCGCGCTGACCGGACGCCTAGGCCGCGGGAAGCTCGAAGAAGCAGGTCGTGCCCTCGCCGACCTTGGACTCCATCCAGACCCGGCCGCCATGCCGGGTGACGATGCGGTGGACCGTTGCGAGGCCGATCCCCGTGCCGGGAAATTCGTGGTCGTGGTGCAGGCGCTGGAACGCCTTGAACAGCTTGTGCGCGTACGCCATGTCGAAGCCCGCTCCGTTGTCGCGCACGAAGCAGATCCGGCGTCCCTCGGGCGCGGGAGCAGTGCCCAGCTCGATGCGAGCAGACGCATGTTTCGCGGTGAACTTCCACGCATTACCGAGCAGGTTCTGCAGGAGGACGCCGAGGAGGCGAGGGTCGCCGCTGACCTGCAGGGAGTCGGGCACGACGCAATCGACGCGGCGCCCGGGTTCGTGCGAGGCGAGTTCGCCGAGGATGGCGCGGGCGACCGCCGCCAGGTCCGTCGGCTGGCGCGTGAGCTCGGCGCGGTTGATCTTCGCGAGGTTCAGCAGGTCGTCGATCAGCTGGGCCATCTTGTCGGCCGCGGCCACCACCCGCTTCAGGTAGCCCTTGCCGGTCTCATCCAGGCGGTCCGCCTGCTCTTCCAGGATGATCCGCAGAAACCCGTCGATCGCGCGCAGCGGGGCGCGGAGATCGTGCGACACCGAGTAGCTGAACGCCTCGATCTCCTTGTTCGCGCTGATGAGTTCGGCGGTGCGCTGCTCGACCCGGCGTTCGAGCTCCAGGTTGAGGCGATGGATTTCGTCCTCACCGCGCTTTTGCTCCGTGACGTCCTCCGTGAACACCACGATGCCGCCGATCTGGTCTCCCTCGCCACGCCAGGGCCGCACTTCCCAACGCAGCCATTGGACCGAACCGTCGGCGCGCACGAACTGATCCTGCTCGCGGTGCACGACCTCGCCAGCGAGGGCGCGGCGGTGGACGTCCTTCCAATCGGCTGAAATCTCCGGGAACACGGCGTAGTGCGATCGGCCGATGATCTCCTGGCCGTGCAGGCCGTAGTCGTCGAGCCACCGGCGGCTCGCGGTGACGTAACGCATGTCCTTGTCGAACATCGCGAGTGCCGCGGGGGCATGTTCGACGAGCAGGCGCAGCCGCGTCTCGTTCTTTCGCAGCTCCTCCTCGGCCGCCATCCTCCGCACCTCCGCCAGGGATCGGCGGGTGTCGGACACATAGACGAGGAGGGCCATGGCAGCCATGAGCAGCGCCGAGAGCGCGAGCACCAGCAGGTACAGGCGGTCCTGGGTTGCCATTTGGCGGGTCCTGGCCGCCTGCACTGCATCGTCCAATTGCTCGGACTGTTTTTGGACCTGATGAAACGCGATTCGCAGGGCGATCTGGGTTTTCACCGGCACGGGCCCGACCTCGGGCACGGCGGAGAGCAGGCGGCGCAGTTGCAGCAGGTCGGGTCCAAGGTCCCGCACCGAACGTTGATCCTCGGTCCATCGGGTTGCGATCGCCTCGAGCGAATCCATGCCCTGCTCGAGCAGGGCGATGCCGCGGCCTCGTTCGAACGGTGCTCCGGAGTCCGCGGGCATCAGCGCGTGGAGGAATCCCTCCGCCATGTCGACGCGGGCCTGACGAATCCGTTGGGCTTGGCGAGTCAGTGCCGCCTCGGTCCGCTCCTGGTAGAAATGAAGGCCGACCACCACGCCCGCGACCAGCAGGCCGGCTGCGAGTAGCGCAAGGATGTTGCGACGAAAGCGGTGAGGATCGGTAGGGTTCATCGCGAAGTCTGGTGCGAGGCGACGGTCAGGGTGGGAATTTCGGCCGGCCCGAAACCGAATCGGGCGACGAGCCGACGGTGCTCGGCGCTGCCGACGAAGGTCTGCAGGACGCCGTCCCAGGCCCGTCGAAGGGCCTTGTCGCCAAGCCGGAATCCAAACGCCCCGAAGCCGGGCTGCATTCCGGCAGCAGGCTGGAGAAGGATTGCCTCCGTTGCGCCGTTCCCGCCTGACAAGCGGCGGATCGAGAGCGAGGAGAGCGCCAGCGCGTCGGCCATGCCCGCCTCCACTGCAGCACGCCCAGTCACAGCGTCCGGCACAATCACGAGCTGGGATGGCTTGAAGCCGTGTCCCTCAAACCAGCGTTCCTCGATCGAGCCGGACAACACCGCGAAATGCAGCGCCTTGTCGCGGGCCAGGTCGCTGTCGGGCCCGAGGTGGTGTGGATCGCCGCGCTGGACCAGCAGGCCCGGCCTGACCTGGAACGTTGGAATCGAAAACGCGATCAGGCGCCGGCGTTCGTCGGTGATGAACATGCCCGCGGCAATGACATCGCAGCGTCTGTCGCGGAGCGCGGGGATCAGCTCGTCGAAGGGCATCTGGACCCACTGGATGTGGGGAATCCCAAGCCGTCGGCAGACGATCCTGGCAATCTCCGGTGATTCGCCGGTCACCTGGTTCCCGCTGACATAGGCGAAGGGGGCCTCGACCGCGTATCCAATGCGGATGACACCGCTCTCGCGCAGCCGGACAAGCGAGGCATCCTCCCGGGAGCGACAACCGCCAAGCAGCAGCGCGAATCCGGCGGTCAGCGCAACGATCCAGGAGGCCGGTGCCGCGGGGAACGAAGGGGCGCGCCGGCGAGCGGGGGCCGGGGCGTGTTCAGGCCGAGTTCGCTTTGTGGGAGGCGGAGGCAAGGCGTGCTGGGGCTCTGATGTTTGCCCGGGGGCAGCCCGGGGCAATCCATAAACCGGAATTACGCGGTCGGAATTCGAGGACATTTTCCCGGAACGTCCGGGGGCGCGGGCGCGCCCGGTGTGGGCCTTGTGCCCGGTTCAGTGTTTTCCGCCTCCGCCCAGCTGATCCGGTACCGTCGGGAGGCGGGTGTCCGGTGTCCCGGGGCTGCGCTCAGCGGCGCGGGGGATGGATTCCCAGACATCGTACGCACAGTCCGAATACCATCCGGTGTGGCCCAGGATCCGGGGCATGATGTCGGGCAGGCGGGCGGCAAGCCGGAATCCCGGGGGCGGTGCGTTGAGCTGAGCCCGGGGCGTGATGTAATAGTCCTCGCGCTGCGGATCGGGTTTCTCCCAGATGTGCAGTGTGCAGTCCGCGGCGTTCGTCGCGTACCACAGTTCCTCGGTGCCCAGCACGATGCTGTGGGGACGCAGGCTTGCCTTGAGGAAGCGGCCGACCCGCTCCTGGCTGCGCGCGGCGCGCTGGCGGTAGGCCGCGGCGTCGTTCACGGCCATGAAAAGAAGCGCATTGAGGACCGCCGCGCCCAGGAGCAGCCGTGCGGCCCGGCTCCGCAGAAGCTGCCGCTGCCAGCCGATGCCCGCGGCGACGGCCAGCCAGACGTACCAATAGAGCGGATAGGCGCCGGTTCCCTTGCCAAGGACGAAGACCACCGCGGCCAGTGCGACCAGGAACCCCGCGAGGAGCCCGGTCTGCCGGGTCCGGCGAAGATCCGCCACCCAAGCTGCAAAGCCGGCAAGCGCGGCCAAACCCATGAAGGGCAGGGGGCGGAACTGGTCGATGAAAAGGCGGAGCTCCAGCCAGGGACGCTCCAGGAAGGCCCGGTGCGCGCCGCGCTGCATGACCTGATAATCCCAGAACTGGACGACCCACGCGTGCCAGCGGCCCGTGCAGGCAACCCAGAGCAGCCAGCCGGCCGCGGGCAGCGCCGCAGCAGCCCATAGGACGATCGCCGAAAGGAGCCCGGGCTTTCGGTGCCTGACATAGAGTGCCGCTGCCAGCGCGGGCGCCCAGATGAGCAGCACGATGTGGTACAGGCCCGCGAGCCCCACGATCAGCCCCGCCATGGCCGCCCGCGCCACTGAGGGCCGAGGGAAATCCGGATCGTCCCGCCCCGCTGCGAGCAGCACGAGCCAGGCCGCGAGGCCGACGCACACCGCCTCGGGATCCATGCGGCCGGACCGTGCGAGCCATAGCCACAGCGGGTGGGCCGCGAGCAGGAAGGCGGCGATGACCCCGGCGACCGCCGACCCCGACAGCCTCTGCGTCACCAAAAACAACATACCGGTGGCAAGCGCCGCAAACAGCAGCGACTCCCCGCGCGTGACGTAGATCGACAGGCCGAAAATCCGGTACGCGAGCGCCATGGTCAGCAAGTGCGCCGGTGGATGCCAGAGGTAATTGGTCGCGTAGGTCGGATCCTTACCCGCCAGCAGCGGCATCGCGACCGAGCCATGGCTCACCCAGTGCCAGGCTGCGTCGTTGAGCGCGACCTCATCGTGATTGACGATGGGCCACAGGCCGAGTCCGGGCAGGTGGATCAGCAGAACGGCGACGACGAGCGCAGCGAAGATACAAAGGCTCCGGCGTGCCGGGCGGATTGGCGAAACGGGCATTGGGGTGTTCGAAGAATCCAGTGTCGAGGCCGCGCCACAACGCTAAATCTGCCCCGGGGGCGTGTCCGCAAAAACGTGTGCATGCCGGGGAGCGGTGTTTCCGGGGTTTTCCGCTGGCCCGCCGCCGTTTCGTGGCAAGAAGCGTGAGGTGCGACGGAGCGATCCCCTGCGCTCCGCCGAGAATCCCCCTCCATGAAATCCCGTCTCCTCCGTTTCGTCGTCGTGGCTTGGGCCCTGTGTGCGGCCGCCCTCTGCACCCGCGCTGACGGCCCGGCGCCCGTGACCCCCGACGCCACTCCCGAGGCGCGTTCACTGCTCGCCTTCCTGCAGTCGATTTCCGGCCGCTACACGCTCACCGGACAGCACAACTACCCGAACATCGACGGCCGGAATTCAAGGTTCGCCGCCCGCTACATCGGGCGAACGCCGGTCATCTTCGGGATCGACATGGGTTTCGCGAAGGCGGGCGATACCGACTCGTATCTGGCGCGCCCCGACATCGTGAAGGAGGCCATTGCTGCGTGGCATCGCGGCGAGATCGTCGCGCTCTGCTGGCATGCGGTGCCTCCGACGGCCGACGAACCCGTCACATTCCGTCCCCTGCCGGACGCCGATCCGAACCGCCTGGCGAGCGTGCAGGGCCGCCTGCTCGACACGCAGTTCCGCGATGTCCTCACGCCGGGCACCGCACTCCACCGGAAGTGGTGCGCCCAGGTCGATGTCATCGCGGGCTACCTCAGGCAGCTTCAGGATGCGCACGTGCCCGTCCTCTGGCGCCCCTACCATGAAATGAACGGCGACTGGTTCTGGTGGGGCGGACGCACGGGAAAATACGGTTCGGCCGCGCTCTACCGGCAGCTGTTCGACCGGTTCGTGAACGTCGATCACCTGCGCAATCTCATCTGGGTGTGGAGCATGGATCGCATCCACAATCCCTCACAGGACTACGCTGCCTATTATCCGGGAAACCACTACGTCGACGTGCTCGCGCTCGACGTCTACGGCAACGACTTCGCGCAATCGTATTACGACCGGCTTCGCTCCTTCTCCCACGGCAAGCCGCTCGCGCTGGCCGAGGTGGGCAATCCGCCCGCGCCGGAGGTCCTGAAGCGACAGCCGCTGTGGACCTACTACATGACCTGGGCGGGCATGGTTCACTACACCAGCCACCGCGACTACGCGCGGATCATGGCGGACCCGCGTATCCTCAACCTCGACGATCCGCGTTACGCCGAACTCACGACGCCCTACCGTAAGGCCTGCGGCCTGCCGCCGGTGTCGGTCGCGAGGCCACCCGCGGACTTTTCGGGCACCTGGATCCTCGACCAGGACCACAGCGATTTCGGCGCCCACGGCATCGCCTTCGCCCCGGCGAAGCTGCGTGTCGTCGAATCGGACGGCACGCTCAGGGTGTTCACGACCCAGATTCGTGAATACGCCGCCGACCTGGTGACCGAGGACGTCCTGAAGCTCGACGGCACGCCCTCGCATTCGACTTTCATGAACGCCCCGCGCGTGACCACCGCACGGTCGGACGCATCCGGGCAGGCGATGGAGTTTCGATCCACGGTTCACCTTCCCTGGGGCCCGCCCGGATCGACCACCACCATCGACGACACCTGGACGCTCCGCGAGGGCGGCCAGGTGCTCTGCATCAAACGCAGCATGACTTCGCCTTCGGGAAACCAGGAAATGACGCTGCTTTTCGACCGACGGTAAGTTCCGTAGTTGAACGGCGGAGACATTCTGCTTCGCCGAGGCTACGGCGGACAGCCCAGGGACACGGAGGCGCGCTCTTATGGGCGCCAGTCGCCCGCTACGCATGCCGCCGACTCCATTTGGCGTCTTGCGTGGCAGATCCTCCATTTGGATTGGCTGCCGCACGGCCCTGCCATGTCCCTTCGTCGGCACCGGCGGGAGGGTTGCAAGCGTGCGTGGGTATCGGCCAAACGGATGATTGTTGGTCATCCTAATGGTGGCTTGTTGGTTGGTGTTGCGATAAATCATCATCAGGAGTCGGAAGGTTGGTATTGGAACGAAGCCAACCATACCGCGTGGGTTCCCCTCCCACGCACCCCCTAAGATCCCTAATAATCCGAAAGGAAGTCAGCATGTCTCGTTTCGCTATATCCAATCGCGTCGTTCGTGCGATGGCCATATCCGCATTCGCCGGCGCCGCGGCGGCACTTGTCCCCAGTGCCAAGGCAGGTCCCTCGCAAGTCTACGGCAGTCAGTTCGCGTGGGTGAACAACTTCAACAACAGCACCATAAACTCCAGCTTCGGGACGGGAAGCACGCCGAACATGACGTTCTGGTACAACTTCCCGTCGGGCAACCTCTACGGCTACCCCGCCTGTATCCGCGGTTGGCACTACGGCTGGAATCCCGCCAACGACAACCTGTTCCCGATGCAGCTGTCCGCCGCGACGAGCATCCCGTGCTCTTTCAGCTACAGCTCCGGCGGAAGCAATATGTCCGGCGACTTCGCGTACGACATGTTCCTGCGCTGGGACAACGCGAAGAGCACGCCGCAGCTGGAGGTGATGGTCTGGGCCGGCAACAATTCGTGGCCCATCGGCACGCAAACCGGCACGAATGTCCTTTCCGCGGGCGGATACACGTTCGACCTGTGGGAAGGGATGAACACCGCCGCCGGGTACTACGTCTACACGTTCATTCCCCACGGCACGGCGGGCGTCGGAAGCCTGCCGACTTCGGGCAGCCTGAACGTCGACATGAAGACCTTCTACAATTGGCTCCAGGCCAATCGCAGCGGCAGCGGTCGGTTCAGCAATTCCATGTATCTCGACGTGATCGAGGCCGGGCTCGAAATCACGGGCGGCAATGGATGGGATAGGATCGGCGCGAACTTCAACGCCACGACCGGCAGCTCGGGCGGCGGCGGTGGCGCGGTTGCGAACGGAACCTACCGAATCGTCTGCCGCAACGGCGGCCAGGCCCTGGACGTGTATCAGAAAAACACAGCCAACGGCACCAACGTCGACCAGTGGCCGTACAACGGTGGGACCAACCAGCAATGGCAGGTCACCAACCTGGGCAACGGCGCCTACAAGATCATCGGCGTCCAAAGCGGGCGCTCGCTGGACGCCTATGGTTACGGCGGCTCCGGCGCCAATGCCGACATCTGGGACTACAGCGGCGGGACCAACCAGCAGTGGATCCTGACGCCGACCAGCGGCGGGTACTACCGGATCTCGCCCTCATACAACCAGGGACTGGCGCTGGATGTCGTCGGGGCGTCGACCAGCAACGGCGCCAACGTCGATCTGTATAATTGGAACG
>JAJXYI010000261.1 GCA_021780625.1 bacterium
ATCTCGACAGTCTCGTCGACCGGCTTTCCCTGCTGCTGCGCGGCAAACACCGCAAGACCGGCGACGGCTCAGCCTAGACACAGCCCGGCCCCGCCACCGAGCCCCAGGGCTCCGCCCTCCCCCCCCTACTCGCTCAACGCGTACACCTGGCGCCCCGCCAGCAGCACCGCCCCCACACCGTAGGGCATGCTCGTGTCCTCTGAAAACGGCGTCGGCGATCCCGCGATCACCTGCACCCTCGTCAGTTTGCCCGCCGGCGTGATGCTCTCCTCGAGCGAACGCCATGCCCGCTCCACCGCCGGCAAAGTCGCCGCACGGTCCAGCAGCCCGCGATTCACACCCCAGGCCAGCGCATAGCAGTAAAACGCCGTCCCGCTCGTCTCCTTCGCCGGATAATCCCTCGGGTCCAACAGGCTCACCCGCCACATCCCGTCGGGTTGCTGCGCAGCCAGGATCGCACCTGCCATCTGGCGATACTGATCCTCGAGCCCAGGCCTCGCCGGATCCCCCACCGGCAGCGCGTCGAGCACCCGCGTCAGGCCCGCGATCACCCAGCCATTGCCCCGCGACCAGAAGACCTTGGCTCCGTTCGGCTCCCTCCGGTCGAAATACCGGCTGTCCCGGTAGTAGAGATGGGCCCCTCGGTCGTAGAGGTAGTCCGTAGTCGCCTTCCACTCCGAAATCATGAAGTCCCGGTAACGCCTGTCCCCTGTCACTTCCGCCATGCGCGCCCACACCGGAGGCGCCATGAACAACGCATCGCACCACGACCAGCGCTCCGCCCAAAGATCCTGATGCGCCTGGTCAAAGGCCAGGGAGCGGGTGCTCGGATGCGCCAGGATCGCGTCGAGGCGCGCACGCAACGGCGCAATCATCCGCGGTTCCTTGGTGCGCGCATAGAGCCCGAGATACGCCTGGCCGACGCAAAGGTCGTCCGCGTGATAGATCCGGGGACCCGGCTCCCAGTGGTTTTCCTCACCAATCTTCAGCAGCGCCTCGCGATAGCGCGGGCTTGCGGAAATCTCGTCCAGGGCCACCAGGCCCGTGTAAAACGCGGCGTTGGTCCAGTCCGTCGCCGCAGCCTTGGTGTAGGGATGCGCCAACTGCCAATCTCCGACACGCTCCAGGGTGGAGAGCAAGTTCGCACGCGACGGAAGCGCAGGCGCGGCGCCCAGCGGCAACACGGTCGTGAGGAGGAAAAACAGGACCACGGGATTTTTCATGGCGGCGGAGTTGGGAGCTGCGGCTCAGGCCACGCGCCCGGTTTGATGTCGCGGCTCGTTCATGCGCCTCCGGTTGCGTCCGGGCAAGGGCGAAGACCCCCGCTGCCACTCGGATTCATCCTGCGCTTCGATGATTTTTAATGGACCCGACCCTGGCCCCCCGCCCCGGGCCTCCCAGGCTGGAGTCCTCCCCCCACAACGCCATGGCCTCCCACTCGCCCGTCCTGCCATCCCTCCTCATCGCGTTGCTCGCCAGCACTGGGCTCGCACCCGCCGCCCGCGCCTCGTCCGTCCCAACCCCCGTTCCCTATCACACTCCCGCGATCACCGGCACCGTCCTCCGTTATCCCGATTTCCCGTCCGCCAAGGTCGCCCCGCGCGACGTCTTCGTCTGGCTCCCGCCCTCCTACGCCACGCACCCCGCCCGGCGTTATCCCGTGCTCTACATGCACGATGGTCAGTGTCTGTTCGACCCGACCGCCTCGCTCTCCCACGCCGAGTGGGGCATCGATGAGTCGATGACCCGTCTGATCGCCGCCGGCAAGGTCCGCGAGGCCATCGTCGTGGGCATCGCAAACACCGGCCACCGCGCCGAGGAGTACATCCCGAGGAAGGCCCTCGACCGTGTCCTCGGCACCGGCAGCGCAGCCGATCACGAACTGCACCGCGAGGCCGCCATGCTCGGCTTCCGCGCCGACGCCTTCCACTCGATGTCCGACGCCTATCTCGCGTTCATCGTCACGGAGCTGAAACCCTTCATCGACCGCACCTACCGCTCGCTGCCCGACCGGTCCGACACGATGGTCGCCGGCTCCTCCCTGGGCGGCCTCATCTCGTTGTACGCAATCTGCGAATACCCAAAAGTCTTCGGTAGCGCCGCCTGCATCTCCACCCACTGGACCGTCGGCGACGGCATGATGATCGGCTACCTCAGGCGCCACGGTCTTCCCAACCCGCGCACGCACCGGATCTATTTCGACTACGGCACCCGGACCCTCGATCGCGATTACGGGAAGTACCAGGTGCGCGTCGACGCGCTCATGCGCGCGGCCGGCTACACCGACGGCCTCAACTGGGTCACGCGGGAGTTCCCCGGCGCCGACCACAGCGAGCGCTCCTGGCACGACCGGGCCCCGGTCTACCTTGATTTTCTGCTCGGAACCCCCGTCCGCTGAGAAGCCCGGACCCTCCCGGGCTTGACCCCTCCGAAGGCGGCGAAGCACGCGTGTTTGTGCAATACATCCACGCATGCAAACCCCGAGCTTCGCAACAGCTCCAGTTGAAAGGTGAGCGTCGCCGGCGTGTCCTCCCGCTCGATGTAGGCGAATACCTTTTTGCGGTACTCCGCGCCCCCCAGGCCCTCCAGGTAGTCGCCGTAGCGCTCCCACAATAGCCGGTTCACGCCGCGGTTCTCGTGATCGACGAGGTCAAAAATCCAAAACCCTCCCCCCGGACGCAGCCAGCGCTGCACAGCGGCAAACAACCCCGTCCACTCCCGCGGCGTCCTCAGGTGATGCAGGACCGCCGCCGCCATCACAACGTCGAAGTGCGACTCCGGGAAGGCCAGCCGCCGGATGTCCCCCTGGCGCACGTCGTCCACCGAGCCCCCCAGACGCTCCCGGGCACGCTCCAGCATCGGCAGGCTCAGATCGACCAGCGTGAAACGCGCCTCCGGCACGCGCTCCCGAAATTTGAGCGCATAATTCCCCGCCCCGCAGCCGATATCCAGCACCCGCGGCGCCACAGGTGCGTTCGCCGCAGCAGCAGCCGCCACCAGCTCCATGCAGCGCGCCGCATCCATCGTCGCCACCTGCCCTGTCTCGAGTTTCGCAAATCGCTCGACGTCCCGGTCGAAACGCGAGCGGATCTCGGCAACGGATGACTTTCTGGCTGTTTTCATGCAGCCAGCATAACACGATTCCATGCGATGCCGGAATGACTTCCTTTTCATCCCGTGATGCTTCCAAGGCATCACCCGCTTCGATGGATTTCGCCGCCTTCGCCCAGATGAACGCCGACCCCGAGGTCATGCGCTTCTTTCCCGCCACGCTCTCCGCGGACGAGTCCAGGGCATCCTATTTCCGGATACGCTCCACGCTCGAGGCCC
>JAJXYI010000368.1 GCA_021780625.1 bacterium
CAGCCCCGTCAGCCCGAAGTCGGGCGTGCCGCCATCCTTCATGATGAAGTATTGCTTGATGAGGTAATCGCCCACCGTCCGATAAAGCGTCTCCTCAACCGAGGCAAAGGGCAGGTGAAACAGGGCCTGCGACCGCAACCGCGCGACGATTGGGCAGGCGCTGGTGGCCATGACGAGCCCCAGTAATGCATTCAGCCCGGTCTGGGCATCCGTCTCCTTGACCGACGTGCGTTCGGGCGTGGCGACCGTGACGCGCACCTTGGCCACCGAGGTCACGTGTGAGAATTTCTCGAGTATCGGCGCGGCGTCGACGGCCGGCGGACAATGCGAACAGGTGCCAGCCAGGGGACAGTGCGGGCAGCGATGATATTCCAGCCGCGTCCAGTCCGGGGTCTCAAACGGGGGTGGCGTTCCTGCGGCGACCTTCCGGTTGACGTCGACGGAGAAGGACAGCGATTTCCCGTCTGGGAGGTCAAACGTGTAGGTGACGAGTCGCGACATGGATGAAAATGGGAGGGCGCGTGCCTGAACCAAGCACACCTTCCCGCTAAAATCGCCCCGATTAGCCGAAAATGAACCGGGAATTCGGCCGCCGACCCATTCGCGGCGCGCGAACCCGGCGCTCAACTGCGCCGCCCGTGCCCGTCCGTCGCTCGAGTGCGGTGCATCTTCCGGGTGTTCCGCGATACGATAGTCGGAGTCCGGGGAGGTATAATGATAATGATGATATATTGTTTATTATGATGATGACGATCGGGTGGTGGGGTGCGGGAGTTATTGTATATATATTTAATATATCCGGCGTGCCCACTGGTGGTGGGGTTGTTGGCGGATGCTGGCGGGCGCGTGGCGCTTTGGGGGTGGGGTGCAGTGCGGTTTTGGGTGCGGTGGTAATTATTTTAACAACTTATTGAATATCTGTTGTTATATATATCGTAAGTTATTGATGATTAATATGAAGTGTTGTGATTGTTAATATGGGGTTTTGGCGATTGGCGCAATATTTGCGCAACAGGATTCGCGGATATGATTATGTAAAACAAGTTTCAAAACTTTATAAAACCGGGTTCGGGGAGTTCAAATGACTTCACGGGGCGGACGGGAAACGCGATAATGCACATTCCCAGCACTGGCCAGGCCCCCGCCACCAGTACCGCCCATATCAATAACCTTACGTCTACCACAGCCCGCACCCACGGGACTGGGTTCACCATTCGGGCAAGCCCGACATGATGCCCCCGCTGCCGTACTCCCCGCCCATGGAACCGTCTCACCGCCAGCCCAATCTCGAATGTCGCGATCGAAGTGATTTAGGATCATTGAGATCCAGCCGGTTCGGATTCTCCGACTCCCTCGGGTGGAGTCATCTTCGAAATCGGTTCCAGTTCTTTCGAATCGAGGTGCGTCGATTCGGCCAATTGTGCGCCTGCCGGACTGCTCCGGGGCGAATCCAGCCATGACGTCGTGCTCCACGGCGACGAGCCAATCCGGCCCGAACGAGTCTTCCCCCGTGTCGCTCCCAAAAGACATTGAGGCGCTCCTTCGCGACGAGGCGTACATGGCGGTGGGGCAGACTCTGGTCACGCAGGCGCTTCACGCGGCGGCGGTGAAGATCGACGACATCCACGACTCTCGGCCGCCATTTGGAATCCTGTCGTCGAAAAAGCGGAGGACCGATTACGAGCAGGCGCTTCGGGCTGCCATGGAGGAACGCACGGCGTTGAAGGGCAGGCTCTCGAAGATCGAGTCGTTGGAAGCCTGGGTCCGTTTGCTGATCAGGCCCCGGCTGCGCGAGTACGTGAGGCGTGCGTCCCCGAGCTTTGCGCGCGGCAAGGAAATCCTCGGCGCTCTCGAACAGTTCTCAGGCCACATTCGAGGCTCTCTCGGTCACGTGCAGGCGACCGCACGTGAGTTGCGCACGCTCTCGCGCCTTCTGTCGGAGCCCACCACGCGAGCCGCCTTGGTTCGAGCGCACGCAGACCTGCGCGAGGCGGCCACGAACCTGGATTGCATGTTCCTGCAGCTGGAGATTGCGGACCAGCGCCTCAGGCGAGCCGCGGCCGGATCGATCTTCTCCGAAGTGGCCGCGCCCACGGTCTGCCTGAGCGCGCAGGCTCCCATCGTGGAGCGCATCCTGAACTCGCCCCAGGGCGATGCCCGCCTGCTGGCGGAAAAAGCGGAGACTGCGCTTCGCACCTTCATCGCCAAGGGCTCCGCAGACCTGCTGGCCCAGGCGGACGCCGCTCGTGCCTACGTGACTGCCATCGAGGACGAATACATCGACAACTATTGGAACCAGCTCCGGGTGTTTGCGCAGGCCCACTACGTCGTCGAGGCCGATCTCGACGAGGTGCTCATGGACTTGATCCACCGCCGCCTCAACGAGCGGCAAAACGAAATCCACGCGCGGGACCCGTTCCTGCATGCCCGCTAGGCGCGCTACGCCCCTGCAACCCGACTCCACCTTTCCCCGCCCGACAAAGACTCCTCCCCACCTGAACCCATCCCCTTAACCCACCCTACATCCATGCCAGCGCCCGCCACTATTGGTTACCATATCGTCATCAAAGAATATTCGCTTGTTGTCGCGGTTTCCCGCCTTCAGCAGTCCGGCCTTTTGCTGGAAAGCGTGCGCGAATTCCCGTTGTCCAGCACCACCGAGATCGAGGAGTGCCTGAAGTCCCTGGCTCCTGATGGCCGGTCCGATGGCCTCACCGCCTCAGTGTCGGTCCGCGGCCGGGGCGCCCTCCTGCGCCTCGGGACCGCCCCGGTGTCGGAGTGGATCCGCGAACCCGAGTGCGCGAGCCTGACTCCCGCATTCCAGGCGTCCGCCAGCGTGACCGGCGACGTGAACGGCGTGGAAAAGAAAGGGCAGGGCGCGACGCTTCAGGCCCTGCTGTCCGGAGCGAATCTGGAATCGGCCAAGGCCCTTCTCAAACAATGGAACGTCACCCCCTCGCGCATCACCGTCACCCCGTTTGCCACGGTGGGGGCCCTCGTCTCGTGGCTCCAGAAAGCTGGTGGCACGGTTGCGATGCTCGACCTGGGTGAGACGAGCTCCTTCTGGCTGGTGGCCGACCGTTCGGGCCTGACCGCAATCAGGCCCTCGGTGCTGACGATGGAGGCGCTTGCGGAGATCCTACGTCTGGAGCTCGGCCTGCGGTTCAAGGGGGCCGCCGCGAAGCTGTTCTTCAACGAGCAGTACGACTTCGGCGAGGTGTTGCCCAGGATCGGCGCGCGGATTGCCGAGGCCCTGAAGCCCGAACTCGAGGTCCTGCCCGGGAGCTCCTCGGCGCTTGTATTTTGCGAAGGGCTGCCCGAGCGG
>JAJXYI010000152.1 GCA_021780625.1 bacterium
AGGCGACGTCCTGCTCGGTGAACCAGGGCGCGCCGTAGGGCTTCGACGGATCGTTCTGGGACAGCCAGTTGTCGATGTTGACCCCGCGCTTGAACGTCGCCGCGCCCGCGCCCACCGCGGCGGACAGGAGGCACACGGTAACCAGGGCACGGATACATTGCAGCAGGGAGCGGCGCATGGAAGCCAGTCTGCCACGACAACGCCGGAGCCCGTGAGTCGATTTACATTAAAACATTAGAGCCCAGTCTGATTTTTTTCGCGAACCAGACTCCCGGTCACGATGCGCCTCAGGTGCGCGGAGCGGAGCGCATGAGCCGCAGGTTGTCGGCCGAATAGATTGCCAGCGCCACCCAGATGAACCCGAACGACACCAGGCGCGACCGGTCCACCGTCTCGCCATAGACCAGGGCTCCGAGCAGGAACTGGAGCGTGGGCACGATATATTGGAGAAACCCCACCGTGCCCAACCGCAGCCGGCGCACGCCATACGCAAAGAGCAGCAGCGGGACCGCCGTCACGAGCCCGGTGCACGGGATCAGGATTCGCTCCAGCAGCGTGATGTGACCGGCGGCGCCCTGCCCGTGCAGGGACAGCCAGCCGAGATAACCCGCGGCCACCGGCACGAGCAGGGTGAGCTCGATCGACAGCCCGGCCAGGGAGCCGAGAGGGGAGCGCTTCCTCAACAGACCGTACGACGCCCAGCTCACCGCGAGCAGTAGCGCCACCCAGGGGATGCGCGCGCTCGACGCCAGCTGGATCGACACGCCGGCGGCCGCGAGGACGATGGCGATGATCTGCGCCCGACGCAGCTGTTCGCCCAGCAGCAGGCGCCCGCAGGCGACGTTTACCAGCGGAACCAGGTAGTAACCCAGGCTCGATTCGAGGATGTATCCGTGGTTCACGCCCCAGACGAAGGTCAGCCAGTTGACCGACAGGCAGACTCCGCTCAGCAGGTGAAGGCCCGCCAGGCGCGGCGTCCCCAGCGCCTTCGCCCAGGACTTCCAGGCTCCCGAAACCGTCGTGACCCCCATCACGATCACCAGGGACCAGACGACGCGGTGGGCGATCAGCTCCGTGGCGTCGAACCGCTCGAGCTGCTTCCAAAACAGCGGGAAGAGCCCCCACATCACGTAGGCGGCGATGGCTGCGACAGCCCCGCGGCCAGCGCCCGATTCATGAGTGGAGTTCGACATGGAGGAACCGTTCAATACGGGACGCACCGGCCCACGATGCAAAGAAATGTTGGATCGAGGTGCTGCCCGGGGCTTTTTGTTGCGCAGCCGGGAGGCCGCCCCATGCTCCGCTGGACCACACCGCCCATGAAATCCACCGCACGACTCCTCGTGACCGCCGCCCTCCTGGGCCTGGCCGGCTGCTCGTCGCCCATGGCGGATTTCGGCGGGAAGGACGCCGCGCGCAAATACACCGTGCTGAACACGGACAACTTCGTGGTCGATGCCGCCGACCAAAATGCGGTCTCCTGCACGGGGCTCATCGAGCAGCGCACGACGGCGGGAAACCTCAAGGTGACGATCAACATCAAGAGCCGCGAGACGGCGCCGATCCGGGTTCAGGCGCAATGCATGTTCCGCAACGCACAGGACATCGTCGCGGAGGAGACCCCCTGGCAGGCGTTCAAGCTCGAGCCGGGAGATACCGAGACGCTTTCGTTCGTCGCGGACAGCCCGGACCTGAGGGCCTACTCCGTGCGCGTTCGGCTGGTGCACTGAGTTGCCCGCCGCAGCCCGGGCGAAGTCGGATCGGGCCGCCGCCGCTCAGCGCGTCTCCTCCAGGCGTTGCTTGAGCCACGTGTGGCGCACGCGGGATTCGTTATTGCGCACTGCCATCGCATACGCCGCCGGCTCGCCGACGATGTACACGCGCTTCTTGCCACGCGTGAGCCCCGTGTAGAGCAGGTTGCGCTGGAGCATCATGAAGTGCGCCTTCATCAGCGGAAGGATCACGACCGGGTATTCGCTGCCCTGGGACTTGTGGATGCTGATGCAATAAGCCAGCGCGAGGTCGCCCATCTCGGCCCTGGAAAACGGGTGCCGTTCGCCGTCGAAATCGACCTCGAGCGCGGCCTCGCCCCCGGCGGACACGACCGTGCCGATATCACCGTTGAACAGGTTCTTGTCGTAGTTGTTGCGCAGCTGGATGACCTTGTCCCCTGCCCTGAAGGCGCCGGCCGGGGCCCCCTGCCCTGCCGCGCCGACATTGAGGGCCTGCTGAAGCCGCGCGTTCAGATTGGCCACGCCGGCGACTCCCTTGTGCATCGGGGCGAGCACCTGGACGTCGCCCACGGGATCGAGCCAGCGGCAATGGGTGGGAATGTACTCGGTGCACAGGCGCACCACCTTGTCGACGCAGTCCTCGGCATCGCGGGCCTGGATGAATGCGAGCTCGCTCCAGCCCGGGAGGTCGGCGACCTCGGCGACGACGGGCGGCAGCGACGCGTCGCCGTCGTTGATGGCGTGCGCCGTGGTCACGATCGCGCTGTGTCCCTGCTGCCGGTATACGACCGACAGGCGCGTGACGGGGAAGCGGCCCTCGGCGGAGCTGATCAGGTCCTTGAGCACGTTGCCCGCCCCGACGCTGGGCAGCTGGTCGGTGTCGCCCACGAGCAGGACATGGGCGCGTGCGGGAACCGCCTGCAGCAGGGCCGAGGCGAGGCGCGCATCGAGCATCGAGGCTTCGTCGACGATGAGAAAATCGGTGGCGAGCGGCGAGTCCTCGTTGGCCGTGAATGCCCCGCGCCCGGGATCGAAGCGAAGCAGGCGGTGGATCGTGGACGCAAAGCCGCCGGTGGCCTCCGCCAGGCGCTGCGAGGCGCGGCCTGTGGGTGCGGCGAGGTGAACGCGCACGCGCTTCGCCTTCAGGACCTCGACGAGCGCACGCAGGCAGGTGGTTTTTCCCGTGCCCGGCCCGCCGGTCAGGATCGAGACCTTGGAACGCAGAGCGTTGAGCACCGCCACGCGTTGTTGATCGGCAAACGAGAAGCCGGCCTTCTGCTGCGCCCAGTCCACCGCCACCTCCGCCTTGATCGGCGGCAGGACGCTGTGCACGCGCAATAGCCGCGTGACCGCATCGGCGATCTTTCGTTCGGCGCGATCGAGCGTGGGAAGCTGGAGCACCGGCCCGGCCTCGTGACGCACGAGCTGCTTCGACTCGACGAGCGCGCGGATACGCGCCTCAAGCCGGTCGCGCGAGGGAGTTTCGAGCAGCTCCGCCGCCTTGTCGACGAGGGCCTGCTCGGGGCAGGCCGTGTGACCCTCCTCCTGCAGCTCGTCCAGCGCGAACAGGATGCCGCCGTCCAGGCGCGGT
>JAJXYI010000300.1 GCA_021780625.1 bacterium
ACCGGGGTCTTCAGCTCCAGTCCGCGGTAACTGACCGTCGAATACGAAAGCCCGAAGCCGAACGGGAACAGGGCCTCGAAGCCCGCGTCGGGAAGATCCGGATACGCCTGTTGGTGCGCACCCACGGAAAGATCGTAGCGCACGGGCTGCTGGCCCACGTGGTGAGGCCACCCGATGGTCAGTTTTCCGGACGGATTGAACTCGCCGAACAGCGCCTCGGCCACCGCGACACCCGCCTCGGAGCCCAGGGCGCCGGCGAGCACGATTGCATCGGCACGGCGCGCAATGTCGGGAATCGCCAGCGGGCGCGTGGCGGTGAGAACGACCACGACGGGTACGCCCGTGGAGACGACCGCGTCGAACAGCGCGGCCTGTTCGCCCGGGAGCTCGAGCGTGGCGGTTGATTTCGTCTCGCCGGAATACGTGTGCACATGGTCGCCGAGCACGAGCACGGCGACGTCGGAACGCTCCGCGAGCCGCACGGCGGCGACAATCTTCTCGGGCATCGACTCGCGCACGCCGTCGCCGAACGGATGGCGGCTCCAGGTGATCGTGCGCTGGTCCCAGCGGCGGTGCTCCATGCCACAGCCCGCGGCATGCGAAACCTCGACGCCCGGACCGGCGACGCGGTGCAGGCCCTCGAGCACGGTGACAATGCTCTCCGGCGGATAGGTCTCGCGCTGGCCCTGGTTCTGTCCGGCGCCCAGCGCCCAGTCGCCCACCGTGCCGAGCACGTCGTCAGCGTTGGGTCCGATCACAGCCAGACGGCGGACGCGGTCGCGATTAAGCGGAAGAAGGCCGCGATTCTTGAGCAGCACCAGCGAGCGGCGCGCGGATTCGAGCGCGAGCGCGCGGTGCGCGGGCGTGCCGCTGACGGCGCGAGCCTTTTCCTCGTCGGGCAGGCGCGGATTCTCAAAGAGGCCCAGGCGGAACTTGATCCGCAGGATGCGGCGACAGGCCTCGTCGACCTCGACTTCCGACACGGCGCCGGATTTCAAATTGGCGAGCGTGTTCTCGTAAAAACTCGGGGTTGTCATCGACATGTCCGTGCCGGCCTTCAGGGCTCGGGCGGCGCTCTCGGCGGGCGTTGCACACACGCGCCGTGCGAGGTGGGTGCGGCCGATCGTGTCCCAGTCGGTCACGATAAAGCCCTGGAACCCCCACTCCTTGCGCAGGACCTCTGTCATCAGCCAGCGGCTGTAAATGACGGGCGTGCCGTCGATCGCGTGGTAGGCGCTCATCACCGTGGCGCAGCCGGCCCGGATGGCGCGCTCGAAGGGAGGCAGGTACGACATGCGCAGGGCGCGAGGAGTCATGAAGCTCTCGCTCGCGTCGCGGCCTCCCTCGCTGTCGCCGTAGCCGACATAGTGCTTGGCGCACGCGGCGATGGACATGGGATCGGACAGGGACTCGCCCTGGTAGCCCTGGACCATGGCGGCGCCGAGGCGGCCGATGAGGAGCGGCTCCTCGCCGAAGGTCTCCCCCACCCGTCCCCAGCGGAGATCGCGGGGCAGGCAGAAGACGGGGCTGAAAGTCCAGTGGATGCCCGTGTGGGCCACCTCGACGGCCGTGGCGCGTCCGATTCGGCGACACAGGTCCTCGTCCCAGGCGTTCGACATCGCGAGCTGCGAGGGGAAGAGCGTGGCGTGCTGCCACATGTTGTGGCCGTGAATGGCGTCGATGCCGACGATCAACGGGATGCCGAGGCGCGACTCGAGCGCGGCCTTTTGAAAGGGAGCGACGTCGCTGCCGACCACGGACAACACCGAACCGAGCCGCCCCTCACGGCAGGCCTCGGGCGTCGCAAGCGGCATGGCGGCGTTGCCCGGCAGCTGCATCAGCTGGCCCACCTTCTCCTCGATCGTCATGCGCGACAGCAGGTCGTCGACGCGGCGCTCGATCGGCAGCGAGGCATCGCGATACGGCGGGACGGACTTTGCGGACGATTTCGAGGGGGAGGGTTGAGAGGCCATGGGAAGCTAGCAGCGAAGCGGATGGACGGGTGGGAGCAAGCGGAACAAGAAGAATCGAGGCGCGGGGTTTAACAGGGCTGGAGGGGATGGAAGGGATGGGAAGAAAACGCTGAAATACGGAAACGCTGAAATCGAGCTGCCTTTAACCTGGAGTGCGGAATAACGATTCCGCCCTCGACGGGCGGGCCCGACCGCCCGCGGGGGAGGTTTCGAATTTCGAAACCTCCCGCCGCGAGCCGAAGACCTGGCTATCGGATTCCGATAGCCAGGGCGGAATCGTGATTCCGCACTCCACATCGAACAAAGCCGCACGCTCATTTCAGCTCTTAGCTTTTAGCTTTTCAGCGCTTCAACTTTTTCCTCCACCTCCACGAGCCGGCCCTACCAGGCGCGAGTCAGGCCTCGCGTCCAAGGGCGGTGCCAGGTCACCGCACTCCACATCGATTAGCGACGCACTCCAATTTCAGCTTTTAGCTTTTCAGCGTTTCAGCTTTTTCCTCCCCCATCCCTTCCATCCCTGTGAACCCCCTGCCCTTGTCAGCCCCTTTCTTTCCTCGCGTCCCGGCGGCGGGGGGATTTGTTGTCCGGGACCTCTCATGCTGGGCTGGAAAATCAAACTCTTCCGAATCGCGGGCATCCGGCTAGCGGTGCACTACAGTTTCCTGCTCCTGCTCGGCTACGCGGCCTGGGACGGTGCGCGCTCGGGAGGGGTGAGCGGGGCGCTGTTGGAGATGACGCTCCTGGTCGCGTTTTTTGCCTGTGTGGTCCTGCACGAGCTCGGCCACTGTTATGCGGCGCACCGCTACGGGATTCGGGCGAACCAGATCCTCCTGATGCCGATTGGCGGGATGGCTGAGTTCGAACGCATACCCCGCGAGCCGCGCATGGAGATGACCATTGCGATCGCCGGGCCGCTGGTGAACGTGGCGATCATGGTGGTGCTGGTGGGCTTTCTTCGCTTCAAAGGCGCCTTCAGCGACGGACCTGCGGCGGACGCGGTGTGGAGCGGGGCCAACGGATTCTTCCTGCAGATCTTTTTTGCGAACGCGGCGATGGCGACCTTGAACCTGCTCCCGGTGTTCCCGATGGACGGCGGTCGCGTCCTTCGGGCCGCGCTGGCCACACGCAAGCCCTACCTGCGGGCCACGCAACTGGCATCAATGGTTGCGAAGGTGATTGGCTGCATCGGGATCGCGATCGGCGTGTGGTACGGCTTGTGGCTGCTCGCGCTTCTGTTCGCCTTCGTGATCTTCGTCGGCAACCTCGAGGTACGCTCCGTCGAGCGCTCCGAACGGTAGCGTCAGCAGTGGGACGCGTATTGGAAGCGCTTTCACGAGATGGTCGTCGTGGC
>JAJXYI010000121.1 GCA_021780625.1 bacterium
GCTCCGCGCGCTGCTGCACATCATGCGCGACGACCAGTTCGAGGGCCGCGGCCTGTCGGATCCCGCGATCCGCGCGCTCTTCACGCGCGAGAACCTGCTCGACAGCGACTGGTACAAGGCCCGCCTCGCGGCCAAGCAGACGATCGACGTGGACGCGTGGCGCCGGCACATCACGTACCTGAACCGCTTCCTCAACAAGGCGAACTACGCCGATGAGGCTGCCCGCCTGGGCATCGCCAACCGCCTCGCCGAGGCGCGGGTGACTCTCGCCCGCGTGCAGTCGCCCGCCTACCTCGACGAACTCGTCGGGACCCTCGGCGCCGAGCCGACCCTGATCCGCCGATAACCAGGACGTCGCCTTCTTCAAGGCCGCCCGTCTTATCCGCCGCAACGCGGACGACCGGCGGCCTTTTTCATTCCGGGCGCCGGCTGGTTCCACAAGTTTTCCGCAACTATCCCAGTGTCACCCGGGTTCATGGTCCAACCACGGCACTCCGCCGACCAACCTCAGATGCCTTCAACATGAACCTGTCTCGCCTCATCCCCTCCTCCCTCCTCGCCGCCGGCCTGCTGCTCGCCGCCAACGCCCGCGCCTCCGACGCGCTCGTCACTTTCGACGACATGCCCGCCGCCTCCAGCGGCCAGGTCGTCGACATCAACCTGCCCCACTCCCTGCTCGTCGTCGCGGCCCTGGCGACCGACAAGTCCGACCACGAAACCGCCGAGCTCCTCCGCCATCTGCAGAGCGTGCGCGTCAACGTGGTCAAACTCGACGCCGGAAATCGCGCCGAGGCCATCGAACACATCCGGCGCGTCCGCGAAAGCCTGAAGGACTGGCGCAAGGTCGTCAGCGTCCGCCAGCCCAACGGCGAGGACGTCGACATCCGCATGAAGTGCCGGGCCGACGACACGATCGAGGGCTTCGTCATCACGGTCATCCAGCCCGACCAGAACGCCGTCTTCATCAACGTGGTGGGCGACCTCAAGCCCGACCAGCTCGGCCGGATCGTGGCCCATTTCCAGATCCCCGGCATGCCCTCGCTCGCGGCGCCGAAACACGCCTGAGCGCGCTTCGCTTGGCTCGTCGCCTCACAAACGATCTCCCCGACCTCGATGACAACGCTCCGAAAAGTCCTCGCGATCACCGCAATCGCCCTGCTCGGCATGATCATAGCGACGGGCGTGTGGGTGGCCTCATTGTTCCTGGTCCCTTCCGAAGTCGCCGGCCTTCGCGACGACCTGGTTGCGGGCCACGCAGCGCACGCGCAGGTCCAGCTAAGCCTGGGGGTCGTATCGACGGCTCTGCTACGGATGGTCGCCTCGCACATCCCCGAGTCCCGTGCGGACGTCCGGGCCGGGCTGGCCGCCGTGCACTCGATGGCGGTGGGCGTTTACCAGGTCCGGGCGCTCGACGTCTCCGACCTTCGCCTGGCCGCCGCCGACGCCGCGATGGCCCGCCGCGGCTGGATCCGAATCCTCTGCGTCCGGCAGCACGGACAGCTCATCGTCGGGTACACCCCGGCCGCCCGCGGGAGCGCCCGCGTCGTGCCCGTCTGCCTCGCCGTCTGCCAGGACGACCGCGTGGTGGTCGTCTCCGCGCGCCTGAATACCGCCGGGCTGGCCGAGCTCGCGGCGGACCATTTGCCCGAAAATATTCGCCGCCTCTGAACCGGCCGTTCCCGTGCTTGCCTTTGGCCCCCTCCCCGACACCGTCGAAAATTCCAGAGGGGGCCTATAGCTCAATGGTTAGAGCAGGGGACTCATAATCCCTTGGTTCTGGGTTCGAATCCCAGTGGGCCCACCAGCCTTCGCGCCCGGCCAGCGGGAGGCTAGGCGGGCGGAGCAGCCACAAAGTGGCGACCGAAGGCTGTCCGCCGTAGACGGCAAAGCCGCGAAGGCCGCGCCCGAAATTGTGCAGTTGGCGGATACGAAGGCCAAAAGCGGATACAGGCCACGCCAGCACCCGCCCGGGCGATCGTTTTTCGCCAGACTGCCGGCGCGCAACTCCCGCAGCTCGAGCGAAGCCCAACCGGCACAGGCTCGGAGCGAAATCCCATCCACCACCGGCAGTCCGTCTCTCTCGTCCTAATTTACTCCTAATTTGTCCTGGAATAGGAATTCACCCGCTAATTTCTCACTCCGTGCGAGATATGGAGTTTTCCCATCGGCGTCCGACGCAAAGCCCGCCGGCCCCCGACCTTCCTGACCACGAGGCGCCCGGTCCCGGATGAACAAAACCCAGACGTCTCGCAGTGCGCACGGGATCCTTGCGTATCACATCCCCAAAAAGCAGAAATGCGCGGGGACCCCACAGTCCCCGCGCATACCCTACTACACCAGAAAGGATGTCGCTAAGGCGACACTCAGTCCTGGAAAAGTCCCTTGAGCATCGGCGCAGGAGAGCCGTCCTTCAGGCGCACCGGAAACACGCTCCGATAGCCCCAGACGCACCAGCCAAAGCCGTCGCGCTCACATTCCTGGCGCACTGCGCGCACCCAGTTGATCGTGGATTGCGGGTCCGCCGCGTAGTACACGCCGAACTCGCCCAGCAGCACTTCGCGGCCCTTGCCCGGCCCCTGCGACCAGCGCACCGCCGTGGCAAAGCGATCGCCGATGTCCTTGGCGACCGTCAGCTCCTCGCCGCTGTGCTGCAGCGCCGCGCTGCCCGGCGGCACGAACCCCTGCATATCCGGTACCCGCCCCGGGAACGGAACGGCCGGCATGCGCGCGCCACCCGGAAACGCCCAGGGCGCACGCTGGTGCGTGAAGATCATCGGCTCGTAAAAATGGATCGTGACGCCCACGTTCGGGTCGTTCGCCGGCAGCTCCACGTCGGGAAGGTTCGGGATCGTGTTCCACTTGTTGACCGGGAAATACACGAAGCGCGTCGGGCTCACCCGCCGGATCACCGCGAGCATGTTCATCGAATAGACATTGAGCTCGGCGTTCGTCTCCGCCTTCGGCTCGTTGATGAGCTCGAACCGGAGGTAGTCGCCCTCGCCCGCATAGCGGCGCGCGAGCGTGCGCCACATGGCCTCGGCCCTGCGCATCAGCACGGGGTCGGTGAACACGCGCAGGTCGGAGTCCTTGCCCGCGTTGAAATTGGCTCCTTCGATGAAATGGGCGTCGAGGATGGCGCCCAGCTTGTATTTCCGGACCCAAGACAGGGCGCGGTCGAACGGCGCGACCTTGGACTCGTCGAGGCTGCCGTCGGGCCTGAACCAGATCCGCATGTCGATCGGGAAGCGGATGTGGTCGAAGCCCTGGTGTGCGATCCAGGCGACGTCCTGCTCGGTGAACCAGGGCGCGCCGTAGGGC
>JAJXYI010000674.1 GCA_021780625.1 bacterium
GTAGCTATTCCGGTAGGAGGACCAGGCGCGGACCGCGAACACGAACGGGATGGCGAGGACGACCTCGT
The DNA here is from genome assembly GCA_021780625.1 of bacterium. The sequence goes on from JAJXYI010000674.1 coordinate 69, forward strand.
ACACCATGTTCTGCGGGACGAGGTGGTCGAAGATGACCGGGAAGACGTACTTGGCCAGCGCCGGCAGGCTCGCGCCGCTCGAGACGCCGTAGAGCACGCCGTAGAAAATCGCCGCGAACAGGGGGCCTCGGACGGCCTTCAGGTATCGAAAATAGGGGCGGATTCGCTGCATGGGTTTGGCCCTAGCAGTTGGTCAGAGCCGCGGGATAGGTCAACCGTTTGCAGCGAAGGGAACCGGTCGCGTGGACCCGCGGGGAGGGGTGGACAGCTTGACGGACCAGCGAAAATCGCGTCGCCACGCCCGAGCGGGGCGGGGCAAGATCGGCCGCCTTCGCCGTGTCCAACGCATACCAACCCCCGGTCGTATCCATCCAGGCCCTTCAGGGACTCGCCGCCGGCCTCGAGGGGGACCTTCATTTCGACGAGACCCTGCGGAAGCTCTACGCAACGGATGCCTCCGAGTATCAGGAGCTGCCCGTGGCCGTGGCCCTGCCGCGCTCGGAGAACGACGTGCGGGTGCTCATCGATTTTGCGAACCGGCATCGGGTGGGATTGATCCCGCGCGGGGCGGGTACGTCGCTCGCGGGTCAGGTGGTGGGCTCCGGATTGGTGGTCGACCTCGGAAAATATCTCAATCGAATCGTCAATCTGGATACGGTCCGGCGCCGGGTTCGCGTGCAGCCGGGGGTGGTGCGCAACGAGCTCAACCTGCACCTGAAGCCCCACGGCCTGCTCTTCGGGCCGGAGACCTCGACGGCGAACCGCGCGATGATCGGGGGGATGGTGGGCAACAACTCGTGCGGCTCGAACTCGATCGTCTATGGCAGCACCCGCGACCACCTCGTCTCGGCGCGCGGCTTCCTGAGCGACGGCTCGATGGCGACCTTCGGCCCCCTCACGCCCGAGGAATTCGAGGCGAAGTGCGCCGCGCCGGACTCGCTCGAGACGCGGATTTACCGCTTCATCCGCGAGCTGTTGGGCGATGCCGCCAATCGGGCGCTGATTCGGGAAAACTATCCCCGCCCCGAGGTGACCCGTCGCAACACCGGCTACGCGTTGGACCTGCTGATGGACAGCGCGGTGTTCGATCCGGCTTCGGGCAAGCCATTCAACCTCTGCCGTCTGATCGCCGGGTCGGAAGGCACGCTTTTCCTCGGCGTCGAATTCGAGCTCAACTGCGAGCCGCTGCCGCCCCCGGGCGCGTTGCTGTGCGTTCATTTTCCCGACGTGCCCTCGGCGCTGAAGGCCACCCTGATCGCCATGACGCACCGGCCGTTTGGATGCGAGCTGATCGACCGCCACATCCTGGAGTGTACGAAGGCAAACCTGGAGCAGGCGAAAAACCGGTTCTTTGTCCAGGGTGATCCCGGGGCGATCCTGGTGGTGGAGGTGCGTCGCGAGGAGCGTCGCGAGATCGAGCGGGAACTCGGTGCCATCGAGGCGGAGATGAGGGCGGCGGGTCTTGGCACCGCGTTTCCGGTGTTGTGGGGCGACGACTGCGGCAAGGTGTGGGAATTGCGCCGGGCGGGGCAGGGGCTGGTCAACAACGTCCGTGGACCTGCCAAGCCCCGGGAAATCGTGGAGGACACGGCGGTGGCCGTCGCTGATCTGCCCGCCTACATCGCGGAGTTTGACCAGCTCCTTCGCACCAAGTACGGCCTCGACTGCATCTACTACGCCCATGCCGGGGCGGGCGAACTTCACACGCGACCGTTGTTCAACCTGAAGTCGCCCGCGGGACTGAAGCTGTTTCGTGACGTCGCCACGGACATCGCGGCGTTGGTGAAAAAGTACCGCGGTTCGCTCTCGGGAGAACACGGCGACGGTCGACTGCGCGGAGAATTCATCCGATTCATGGTCGGTGATGCCTGCTATGCGATGATGCGGCGGGTGAAGGAAACCTTCGATCCCGCGAATCTGCTCAATCCGGGCAAGATCATCGACACGCCCCCGATGGATACCTCGCTTCGGCATCGCCCCGGCGAAGCGGATCCCGCGTACGAGACATTCTTCGATTTTTCGTCGAGCGACGGCGTCCTGGCGGCGACGGAGAAATGCACCGGCGTGGGCGAGTGCCGGAAGTCGCACCTGATGGGCGGAACCATGTGCCCGAGTTACATGGCGACGCATGACGAGAAGGATTCGACGCGGGCGCGGGCGAACATCCTCCGCCATGTGCTGACGCACCCGCGGGATCCGGCCAATCCCTGGGACAGCGAGGAAGTCGGCGTCGTCATGGACCTGTGCCTGTCCTGCAAGGCCTGCAAATCAGAGTGCCCCTCGAACGTCGACGTGGCCCGATTGAAGATGGAGTGGCTGCAGCATGCGCACGACGCCCACGGTGTGCCGCGGCGTTCGCGCCTCGTGGCGGGGTTCGCGCGAAGCATGCGGATGGCCTCACTTGCGCCCTGGCTCTACAACGGCATCGTCTCGACGCCGGGCCTGTCGCGCCTCGTGAAGGCGTTTGCGGGCTTCGCGCCGCAGCGCAGCCTGCCGCGACTGCACTCGACGACGCTGGCGGCCTGGCATGCGCGCAACGCAAACCCGCCGACGCTCGATTACCCGAACGGACGGGTGCACCTGTTCTGCGACGAGTTCACGAACTACAGCGACACGCCCATCGGGATCAAGGCGGTGGAGCTTCTCAACCGCCTCGGTTACGAGGTCGTGATTCCTCGGCACGTCGAGAGCGGCCGCGCCCATTTCTCGAAAGGCCTGGTCCGCGAGGCCAGGAAACTCGCGATCCGGAACGTCGAGCTGCTGAAGGACGTGGTGACGGACGCTGCTCCACTCATCGGGATTGAACCCTCGGCGATCCTCGGGTTTCGCGACGAGTATCCCGACCTGATGCCACCTGAATTGAAGGCCGCCGCCCGGGCGTTGGCGGGTAGGACGATGTTGATCGACGAGTTCCTCGCCCGGGAAGCCGACGCAGGCCGGATCCGGCGCGAGGCATTCCAGCCCGCCGAACGCACGATCAAGCTTCACGGGCATTGTCATCAGAAGGCCCTTTCCTCGCTCGTCCCCACCGTGAAGCTGCTCGAACTCCCGACGGGGCACCGGGTCCAGGTGATTCCCTCGGCGTGCTGCGGCATGGCGGGATCGTTTGGGTACGAAGCGGAGCACTACGCCATCTCGCAGCAGATCGGGGAGCTCGTGCTTCTTCCGGCGGTGCGCTCCGCAGGGGACGATGTCCTGATCGCGGCGCCGGGCACGAGCTGCAGGCATCAAATCAAGGATGCGACGGGC
>JAJXYI010000352.1 GCA_021780625.1 bacterium
CACGACTCTATTCCTGCCGGCGTGGCGGCCATCGAACATCTCGGTCAACTCCACGATTTCACGGTGTTCTGGACTGAGGACGCGAACCGCGTCTTCAACGACAAGGCCCTCTCCAAATACCAGGTGGTCGTCTTCCTCTCGACCTCGGGCGACATCCTAAACGCGGACCAGAAGGCGGCGTTCGAGCGCTTCATCCAGCACGGCGGCGGCTTCGTGGGCATTCACAGTGCTTCGGATACCGAGTATGGCTGGGCCTGGTACACGAAGCTCGTCGGGCGCATGTTCTACATTCACCCGACCATCCAGACGGCGACCGTCGAGGTGCTGGACAGGAACTTCCCCGGCATGGAGTATTTTCCAAAGCGCTTCCTGGCCACGGACGAATGGTACCAGTTTCAACCCGCGGTGGCGGACAACCTTCATTACCTGCTCGCGGTGGACGAGACGACCTACGACCCGCACGTCGTCTGGGGCGACCAGCACAAGCAGGGCGACGGCATGGGCAAATTCCACCCGATCGCCTGGTATCACACCTACGACGGAGGCCGTTCGTTCTACACGGCGATGGGCCATCTCTCCGCGACCTACGGCGATCCGACCTTCCAGCATTTCCTGTTCGGCGGCATCTACTGGGCCGCCACGGGCAAGGGGTTCCGGGCGGAGTAGGGGACGGCGCCTGTCGTCGGCCCGATCAGGGGATCTCGCAAATCTCAATCATCGTCTGTCCCGTAGAGCCGCACGCGTGCTCGATTTTCCCTGAGCGGAGGCAAGGCGCGGGTATCACCGGCAACGCGGCGTCCCTGGATTCCCATGGATTTGACTCTGTCGCGCTGCCGTCTTCCCGTGGAGGCCATGAAGTCCGCCCACTGCACATTCCTCACGTTGGCCCTCGGTTTGCTCGTTTCGATTACCCCGGCTGCGATGCGGGCGGCGGACGTTGGCGGGCTTCCGGTACAGGTATCCGCCAACGACACACACCTCCGGTTCGTCGGCCGGTTCGACCATCGCGACCCGGCAGGCCCGCGCTGCGAGTGGTCGGGCTCCGAGCTCGAGGTCCGGTTCCAAGGCACCGCACTGAACGTGTGCCTGAAGGAGAAGGGTGAGGATCTGTATCAGGTGGTCGTCGACGGCGTTCCGACCACCCAGCTCGTGACGAACGAACACCAGACCGTCTATCGTGTGGTCGAGGGGCTCGCGGACTCCCCGCACGTGGTCGGCCTTTTCAAGCGCACGGAACCCCTGGTCGGCAGCACTCAGTTTCTGGGTCTGCAGTTGCCCGCGGGCTCCAAGCTCCTGCCTCCACCGCCGGCGCCGACTCGCCGGATCGAATTTATCGGCGACTCCATCACCTGCGGCTACGGCAACGAAGGGAAGGATCAGTCGCAGCATTTTTCCCCGCAGACCGAAAACAACTACCTCGCCTACGGCGCGGTGGCTGCGCGCGAGTTGAATGCGGAGTATGTGTGTGTCGCCTGGTCGGGTCGGACGATGTGGCCCACGTTTACCATCCCCGAAATTTACGACCGCACCCTGCCCGATGATCCGACGAGCCGCTGGGATTTCGGCCAATGGAAACCCGACGTCGTTTTGATCAACCTCGGCACAAATGATTTTAGGGAGAAGGTGCCGGACCAGGCAAAGTGGACCGCCGCGTACCGGGCGTTCTTGAAACGCGTGCGCACGAACTACCCCAGGGCCCAGATCTACTGCGCCATTGGTCCGATGATGAGCGACAGCTACCCCGTCGGTATGCATGCACTGAGTACGCTTCGGACCTTTGTCACCGAGATGCTCGCGGCCGAGCACAAGGACGGCCACCTGCAGGAGCACTTCTTCGAATTCGCTCAACAGCGCCAGGAGGACGGCCTCGGGGCCGACTGGCATCCCAGTGTGAAGACCGACCGCATCATGGCCGACAAGCTGTGCGCCGCGCTTCGGAGCGATCAGGGCTGGTGAGGAAGTTTCGCCGGTTTGCCGCTCAGCGATTCACAAACAGTTGGGTGTCTGGGTGTGCACGTGTTCCCCCCCCAACAGGCGGTGCATCGGCTACTCGATCATGCGCCGCGCATCCTTGAGCAACAGGACGAGGTGCATGGGATGGCCCGGCAACGGCTCGAAATTGTAATGAAGGTAGAACGCCTTGGCCCGGTCGTCCTTGGCATGAACAAGGAGAGCGCGCACCCCGATACCCTCGGCTGCGCTGAGCACTCGCAGGATCGCATCCTTCAGAAGGCCAGAACCCAAACCCTTGCCGTGCCAAGTCAGATCGACCGCTAGCCGGGCGAGGAGCACCACTGGAATGGGATGCCTTGCCACGCCTTTTTGCAGTCGAGTTGGCGCATCCGCATACAAAACCTGCGATGCGGACAAGCTGTAGTAGCCGACCACGACCTTTCTATCCGTGGTTGCTACGAAAGTTTTGGCCGAACCCGATTGGTGATTAGCCAAGGCATGCCGCGACAGAAAGTCATTCAGCGGCGGGACGCCAGAGTCGAACGCGGCAACCTGATGGTGGTCACTGATGGGTTCAGGCCGATGCAGCGGAGCGGTCGAAGACATCGGGCCTCGTCAGGAGTTTGCGGAGTTGGGGCAGGTCCTTGGCGGGAGCATCGAGCCGCTTGGAAAATTCAGCCCACGGGCCTTTTTTCAGGGCAAAAGTCTGCTGATTAGCCAAGTCGGCTTTGGCGCGCTCTACCGCCGCTCGCAAAATGTAGTCGGTCAGATTGGGAGCGCCCGACAGTTCTGCCGCTTGCGATAGCAGGAACTTGGTCTTGGGCGGGGTGCGAAGGTGGATTTGGGCGGTGGCGGTGGCCATGGGTGATGCGATTCGATTGTCTACACAAGAGCTACACGATGCGCGCGTGTCAATGCTGGTGGAGCCACTTGGGGCAAATGCATATCCATCTTAAGGTTTGCCCCTTTGCTCCTGAGAAGACGTTGCGCCGCCAAAGAGACCTGCGAGACTGAAGCGATGGCGGTCGCCTCATTCAATGCCCAAGCCCCCCGGGACTCGACCGGCCTGATCGAGGTCCGGGTGCGCGAGGTGGCGCAGCTGTTCAACTCGATGGATCCGTCGCCCTTCCATGAGCGGGATCTGGATGCGGACGCCGAGGAGTTCATCATCAGCTGGGCGCACGAGCATCCCAGAGCGCCGCAGCTGAAGCTCGTCGTGCATCTGACTCGACCGCCTGTGGAGGGGAATGCCGAGCAGAGGGTACGCGAGGCGGTGCACCACTATTTTGCCTACCGGGCCCGGCTGAACTGGCTGGAGTTCAAACAGCTCATGCGCCAGGGCCGGACGGCGCTGGTCGTGGGCTTCAGTTTTCTCGCCGTGTGTTTTGGCCTGGGGCAGGTCATTGCCGGCCAGGGCTCGGGCACCTGGCGGGATCTGCTGCGCGAAGGCCTGACGATCATCGGCTGGGTCGCGATGTGGCGCCCGCTGCAGATCTACCTGTACGATTGGTGGCCGCTGCGCCGCCGTGGCCTCGTCTTCCGCAAATTGAGCGTGATGGACGTGGAAGTGCGGACCGAAGCCCGCGCCGATACGACGAACGCGACGCCGAACGTCTAGCTCACAAGCTGGGAGCGACCCGGATATTTCGCATCGTCTGAGTGTCCGTAAACCAGCCTGTCCCCATGTCGGCTCCTCGTCTGAGTGTCCGTAAACAAGCCTGTGCCCATGTCGGCTCCCGCTGGCCCATGGCCCCCAGGCGAACTAATTCGCACTCGTTCCCCAGAGGATGCCCCGGCCGCTTCCGCTGAAGTAGACCGTCCCGAAGGTACGCATGTCTCCGGTGACATGGTCGATTCCGCCATACTGGTGAGCATCGTCATTGATCCTGATCCACGAGGCGCCGCCGTCGGTGGAGCGGAATAGGCCCCACTGTGTGCCGATGGTGCCGGCGATGAAGAGAGTCAATTGGGAAGAGCCGGGTGCAGCCTTTCCGTAGCCCAGGGAAGTCGATTTCTGGACTCCGGCAATCTGAGTCAACTGCGGTGACGCGGCCGAGCCGGTGTTGGTGTAAAGGCCGTCGGCGTTTCCACCCGCCGTAAGCCAGAGATGGCCCTGAGCGTCAGGGAGCGAATAGAGGGTTGGGGCGGGCGTAAACGCAACCGCAATGGGCAGACCAGTCTGAATCGTGGAGAACGTCACGCCGTCATCCGTGCTCATGGTAAGAGTCCCGGTCCTGCCGCTATATCCGTAGAAGACGCCGGCCTTTGCGCGATCGGCTACAACCTGCGATTGCGCCTGGATTCCTGTCGAGGCCGTCCAGGTCTTTCCGCCGTCCTTCGAGTACCAGACGGATGTCGTGTCCTGGGTTGCCCAAACGATTGACGAGCCATCGGCTGCGATAGCGATCGAGCCGCCGCCCGTAGTGGTCCCGGTTGGCATCGTGGCGAAACCAGCCCAGGTGAAGCCCCCATCCGTTGAGATCACACCGAGCGGCGTGGCGCCATAGGTTCCGTCCGACGCGCGAAGTACGGTCGTCGGCATGTTCTGCTGGAAGTCCATGGACGTGGGCATGGCCTGCGAAACCTTGTAGTTCCCCTGTGCCGGAGAGACGGTGAGGTCCGTATGCGCGAAACCGTAAACGTCACCGATTCCGCTGAGCAAAATGGTGTTTCCCGAAGGCGGAGCGAGCAGGACATTGACGGCCGTCTCTTCGATGCCCTCGTCCTCGAACTTCCAGTCGACAATGCCCAACGAACTGGCGCTGGGATCGGCCTTGGTCAGGTCATGTGTAATCCACAGACCGCCGCCGAAAGAGTACATGGCGTGGTCGGGATTGAACGGGTCAATCGCAAGACCGGTGATCCAGTTGCCGGTCGAGACCGTTCCCGGCGCGCCGACATACGGCGCGTTTGTGTTGTCATGCGTGGCCAGGTTCGGCGACATCGACGAGGAGTTGCCCGGAGCTTTTTCTGAGGAAACATCTCGCCAGGTTACGCCATCGTCGGTGGAGCGATAGACGACGTCACCGGTCGGCCAATACTGGTTCAGCGTGCCAACCATGATGGTTCCTGGGTGGCTGGGATCGACCGCGACGCTGCCAAAGCCTTGCTGGTCCGGAGGGCCGCCTACGTTCACGGGAAGTACGATCTGGGTCCAGGTTCCTGAGGTCCAACTCGAGTCTGGCGTGAATTTCCAGAGTTGGCCGACGGTATCCCCATCCGATCCTGCACCGTCGCCGTAAAGGATGTAGAGAGAACCATTGGGGCCGAGCTTTGCCTGCATCGGCGACATAGGTTTGGGGGCTGACGCGAACGACGGCTGTCCTGCAACTGCAGTCCATGTACTCGTCGTCGAGCCGCCGTCCGTGGTCACATACAACGCCTGTGAATTGCCATTGAGTCCCGTGCCGGCGACGGCGGCATAGACAACAGGAGTCGCCGCTCCTGAGGAGCCGCTCGCCTTGATGGGAAGCACCGATACAACGCCCATCGGCATGTATTGTCCTCCCCCGATCGAAACCGAAGTCACAACCTTCAGGCCGGTCGCCTGGGGCCATGTGTTTCCCGAGTCTGTAGAAACCCGTAGTCCGTCTTGGCGCGTCCCGAAGTAAACGATGCTCGGCATGTTGGGATCGACGGCAATGCGCTCTCCCATGCCGCGGCCCGGATTGTTCGAACCATTTTTGAAGTTCAGCGGCACGGTCTTGAACGTTGCGCCCTGGTCGTTGGAGATCAGCATCTCACCGTTTCCGGCCCAGGAGTTGGAATACAAGCCCACTGCAACGTAGAGCTTGTTCGGATTGGTCGGATCCAAGCCGATCGCATCGCCGCCATTAAAGAACCCATCCGTCAGCCAGTCGAGCAGCGGGACCCAGTGCGAGTCCTTGGGGCCCCAGCGGTAAATGCCTCCGATGTCGGTGCGAGCGTACATCAGGTTCGGCTCGGTCGGGTGAAAATAGACTCCAGGGATGTAGCCGCCGGCGAGAATCTTGACGTTGCGAAATGAGTACGATGGCGTTCCACGGACAACGGTCGCTGAAACCGTCGCATAGGCCGGATTGAAGTGGGTTGCATCAGTTGGCGTGAACGTGACCGAAAGCATCTGCGGCCCCATCGTGTTCATCACCGTGCCCGCATCGGGTGTGTAGGAGAAAGTGCCCGGTACATTTACGCCGCCATAGCTCGCAGTCGCGTTGAGTTGAGTAGCGCTCAATGCGGTGCCCAGCGTTACGTTCGACGGCGTGGCCCAGGTAATTGTCGGCGTGGTTTTGTCGGACGTTGGCTTTGTCGTCGTGCCTGACGAGACTTCGTAAACTTCAGCCAGCGCTACGCCTGACGTGCCGTTCGCGCCGCTGACTTGAGCGGTGTATAGCCCAGGCGGCAGTGTGATCAGCAACGCGGCATCCGCCGAGTCACTAGGTAGGTCAAATTCACCGACCAGGCGAAACACGCTCGCCAAGGTGGCGTCGCCATTCCAGCCCGAGTTCGATCCGATCTCGGTCGCAGGTTGACTTCCATTAATTTGAAACAACGTGAGCACCGGCTGCTGGAGAACCCCCGTGACGCCGTACTTCGCCAGCGTCGGGCCGACGGCCCGGATCAACACGGTCATGGCGTTGTGACCTGTCACCACAAAGCCATCAATCAATATTCCGTCTCCGGACTTAACGAGGGCGCGAGAGGACACGGCGATGAGCCGCTGACCCGGGGCCAGAGACGGCGCGTCGTCGTATATTTCTGCTATTGCTACACCCGGCGAGCCCGACGAAGTGCTGACTTGGGCTGTATAACCAGCAGAACCGCCTCTGATATCTCCAAGCGACTCGAGCATTGCCGTGTCCGCCGAGGTCGCTGGCAGCGGGAAATCGCCCGTCGCGTTGAAAGCCGCCTGTAGCCTCGCGTCACCTTGCCAACCACCGTTGGCGGCAAGCACACCCGAGGTGGTCGAGAACAGCGTCAGAAACGGGGCGTCAAGGGGATCCGTGATCCCGAAACTGGCGAGCGTCGGGCCCACCCCGCGGATCAGGTATGGCTTGGGCTGACCGGCCGCGAAAAAGCCCACAATCAGGTTGTCGTTTGCGGTGCTCCCCACGAAGGCGCGGGAAGAAAGACCGACCAAGTACCCTGGATTTCCAGTACCAATGGAAAGGGAACCGACTACCGTGGTGGTGGTGCCGGATGCGCTCGTCGCCGTGCAGGAATAGGTGCCTTGGTTGGCCGAACTAACCTTCGCGATGAACAGCGTCGCATCCGTGGCGCCGGCAATCGCTACTCCGTCGTGCTGCCACTGATAGGTGGTCCCCTGTGCCTCAGGCACATGGAACGCCGCAGTTCCGCCCTCCGCCACGTTCACCGCGGAGGCCGGCAACTGTGCCCACAAGGAGGGGCACCAGAGGGCAAGCCACGACAAGGCGATGGCGAGATAGGCATGGGACAGACGCATTCTGCACTATAGCAGCTACTCGCCGGCTCTGTATGTAGTCAAAACGCGTTACAGCTGCGCTTCGCGGAGGGGATGATCTCGTCGGGAACCGGAAGTTCATCCAGTGTTGCGCTCGACCGAAAGGACGCGCCGCGCCCCGGGGGCATCGTTCAAACCCGTCCCCCCGTCCGCCCTTTCCGTGCTGGCTTTGACTGCGCTGCTTTTCGGCGTGGTCGTAGTAGTCCCACGTCTGTTTCCCGAGCCTCGACGCTTCGACGCAGGTCGGCCGTATGGGGTCAAATCTGAATGGCGCTTAGTTAGCGCAGAGGAATTTCGTAACGTGTCGGTGACTAGGCGCGGCACCGGACGAAGAATGGCCTTAACTAAGGGCCATTCGGGTCAAACCTTTTGTTTGCGGTCGGGGCGCTGGCATTGGCAACGTAACACATCACGCCGGAAGTGGATAGGGATTGGCTCGCGGATAGGTACGATGCGGGGGATCGGTCAAGCCGAAGCAATCTGGGCGGACTGATTCGAATCAGTCCGCTGATGCTTTCTCACCAAGATCAAGCCATTGGCCTATTGGGTTCCGATGCATTTGTCTCCAAACACGGTGAATTCGGCCACGCCCGGAGTAATTCCCTTGGGTGCACCGACTATGACCAGCCGCGCACTGCTCCCTTTCACGGGCGCACACTCGCGGTAGTCGATCAGCAAGTCCTCCTGACTCTTGCTGCGGTCAAGCACCACCTGCCAGGTTTTGGGGGCGGTTTCCACTTCAACTCGATAGCGGAATGGACCGGGATTTGCGCCCCTGCGGGTATCGAGTCCGATGTCGCGCCAGATCAGCCGCACGGCCCGCACCGTGGTGGGGGCGCGAAAGGCGGTGGTGAGCACAGGGTTTGCATCCCCCTTGGCCGGTTGCCACCAGGTCATGAGGTTATTATCCACCGCGAAGCGGCCGGTCAAATTCCCCGCCGCGGATGAGACAGCCGCGGGTTCACCTTGGTTGAGTGGCAGCCAGCCGGGAGATAACGGTCGATCCGGCGCCCCGACCGGCGCTGGCAGATACTGGGGCAGCGAGGTGGCTTGGGGCACATACAGTTCTCCGTTTGCGTCAATGGCGGCGAGGTCGAAGCCAATCCGCCGCTCAAATCCGTTGAGCACCGAGGCGTGCACGCAATAAAATGCCCACAGTCGGCCGCGCGGTCCTGCGACGATACAACCATGCCCCGTGCCGGTGATAAGTCCCTCGGTCGTTCGGAGAATGGGATTCCGTTTTTGTGGTTTGAACGGCCCGAGCGGACTGTCCGAGACATAGCAGCCCATCGCATAGGTGCGGTATTCCGTGCCCGCCGCAGAGTAGGTCAGATAGTAGCGATTTTTCACCTTCAACATCCAAGCGCCTTCGAGCCAGCCAACGGTCGCGTCCTGGTTCCAATCGCCCAGCGCTTCCCACGGCTGGAGGTCGGGCCGGAAGGGAATTGCACAGAACGGCTTTGAAATCGTGACGAGAGGGTTTTTCGCATCCAACTCCACGGCCCAGATGCCGTCGCGCGGCGTGCAGCCCCAATAGAGGAAAAGCCGGCCATGATCCGAAAACAGCATGGGATCCCAGAACCACGGCATTCCGGGCACCTTGGGAAGCTGCATCTTGCCAACTTTCTCAAAGGGTCCGAGCGGAGAGCTCGAGCTGTAGAGTTCCGCGTCTGAGGCAACGAGCAGGAATCGTCCATCGTGCTTCACCACGGTCGGGGCATAACCGATGTCGCGGACGTTCAGCGGATGATGCACCCAGGTGAGGCCTTCATCCGAACTCACCCACGCCATATCGCACGAGGGGTAAAGGTACCATTTGCCCTCGTACCAGAGTGCAGACGGATCCGCGAGTTCCCGGTATTGCTCCCCAGGAGGCGCATTTTCTGGAAGGTCTCGCACGAGCCTCCCAATGGGGTAATCGGGCAAAGATATTGGGTTACAGTAGGTCGTTGGCGCCCGATCGCGAACCACGGGCGCAGCCTCGGCACCGGAGGCTGGCAGTGAAAGCGCCACGCTGGCGATCAGTGCCAAACACACGGATGTTCGCGAGCCGCCAAAGATTGGGCGCAGCAGGCCGTCGACCATCAAACGCAGGCGGAACCGGTCGGACAACCCACTCGCTCTGCTTGGTCCGAACAGCCCCTCCCTCTTCGATGCCTCGGTTTTCATCTTCATAGCATGCGTCCGTTTACTTGATCGGATACGGTCCTGATACTGTCCGAGGCAGACGCGAATCCCGCGCTGTTGGCGTTCAGGGAAATCGCTCCTGTTTTGTTGATCGGCCGAAGAATAACCAAAGCTTTGCCCGGTTACGTCAGCCATTGGTCGGCCGGAAGGGGGCGAGCCTTTAGGGCGTGTTGTCATGTGATCAATCGTGGGCATTAACGGCGGGACCCAGCGCGGCCCCAGGCTACTTCTTGGCGTCCACCACGACCACCGGCGTCGCGCCGGAGCCGGTCAGGGTGCGGGCTTTGTCGTCCCAGACGAGGTGGTCGATGCGCGCCGCCGCGCCGCCCTTTTCGTAGGCGTAGGTGGAGCCGTCGTCGTGATAGAGGTCGAAGCTGCCGTTGGCCCCGGGATAGACCCGGTACTCGGCGATGGCCTGCGGTTGCCGGGCGCTGGCGACCTCGACGCCGAACGGAATGATGCTGCCGGCGCGCACAAAGAGCGGAAGGGTGTCGATGGGCGCGCTGACCTCGATCGTCTGGCCGCCGTGCACGCGTTCATTGGTCCAGTAGTTGTACCAGTCGCACCCGGCGGGCAGGTACACGGAGCGGTGGGTCGCGCCCTGTTCGGTGACCGGCGCCACGAGAAACGCCGGGCCGTACATGTACTCGTCGGGAATGTTGCCGGCCTTCGGATCGCGGGGAAAATCCATGAACAGCGCCCGCATGTACGGAGCGCCCGTCTGGTAGGTCCGGTACGCGAGCGAATACGTATAGGGCAGGAGCTTGTAGCGGAGCTTGAGATAGCGCGCGAGGATGGGCTCGGCCTGGCGGCCGTAGGACCAGACCTCGTTGTGCTTCCGTTCGCCATGTGCGCGCATCACGGGCTGGAACGTGCCCCATTCGAACCAGCGCACGAAGAGCTCGGGATAGTCCGCGTAGTTGCCGATGACGTCGCGCGCATCGCTTCCGTCGATGAGCGGCTTGTGGGCGGGGCGGTAGTCGGCGGGAATCCGCGGCGAGAAGAAGCCGGCGATGTCCGTATCCCAATAGGGCATACCGCTGGCCGTGAAATTGAGGCCCGCCGGTATTGAGCGCTTAAGCATGTCCCAGGTGGCCACGATGTCGCTCGACCAGAAGACGGTGCCGTTGCGCTGCGCGCCGAGGTAGGCGGCGCGCGCCAGGATCATCACGCGGCGACTGTCGCCGAAATCACGCCGGAAGCCCTCGTAGACGGCGCTCGTGTGGACGAGCGGGTAGAGGTTGTAGTAGCGGACGCCGGCGCCGATCGAGAACCGGTCGTTCGCGGGATCGATGTCGGGTTCGGTTTCGTCGAGCCAGAGGTAGTCGAAGCCGAAGGGCTTGATGTAGCGGTCGCGCACCTCGTCCCAGAACCAGCGCGCGGCGGCGGGATTGGTCATGTCGATGTTCGGGCCGATCGTCTTCGGAGCCCAGCCCGCGTCCGGCTGCCCCTCGGCGTTGGTGATGAGCCAGCCCTTGCTTTTGAGCATGTCGTAGAAACGCGAGCCCTCCGGGAAGTGCGGCCAGACGCTGAGCAGGCTATGGATGCTCATCGCGTGCAACTCGCGATTCATCGCGGCGGGGTCGGGCCAACGGGCCGGGTCGAGGTCGAGCTGGCCCTGCCTGGTCATGTTCAGGAAGTCCACGACCAGGACGTCGAGCGGCAGGTGTTTTTCCCGATACGTCTTCGCCACGTCGAGGATCTGCTTCTGCGTCGGGTAGATCGCCTTGCTCTGGATGTATCCGTAGACGTCGCGCGGCAGCAGGTGGGTGACGCCCGTGAGGAGTCGGTAGCCCTCGTAGATCTTGTCGCTCGAGGAACCGGCGATGACGAAGTAGGAAACCCGGTTGCCAACTTCCGAGGACCAGTGATTGAGCTGGTTGAATCCTAGCTGAACGGTCGTCTTGGAGGGATTATCCCAGATCAGACCATAGCCGAGGCTGGAGACCATGAAGGGCACGCCCACCGTCTCGCCGCCCAGGCCCGCATAGTTGTGCCAGCAGCGGATTTCGTGATCCCGCAGGTCCATCCAGCCCTGCTGCTGTTGACCGAGTCCGTAGTAATGTTCGTCCGTCGGCGAGTCGAAGAGCGCGGCGATGGAGGATCCTTTGTTGGCGTCCATTTTGGCCACGTCCGGGCTCTCGGGAGCCATGGTCCAGGACCGCATCTGGAGGAGCTGGCGGCCCTTGGCAGTGGTCACGCGCAGGGCGTCGTCGTGCGGGGCGTAGGGATTGGGGTGTCCGCCGAAGTACTCTTCGCGCAGCTGGTTGTTGATCGCGTCGAGCGGCATGGACTTCGGCTGCTGGTGGTCCGGGGCGAGGTTCACCACCAGTTGGGCGGAGCGGTAGGTGACCGAACCGTCGGGATTCGTCTCGCTGGACCAGCCGGCCGGGTTCGGTTGGGCGATGAAGCCGTAGCCAGGCTTGGCCGTGGCGTCGGCCTTGTCCGTGCTCAGGGTGATGCGCACGATGTTCGGCGCGTAGGGGACCACCGAAATCACGCGTCCCTCGCGTTCGACCAGAAGGGAGCCCTGGGCGAACAGGCAGGCGGGCAGCAGGGCGGCGAGCAAGGCGCAGGCGCGGAGCAGGGGGTCGGCATTGTATTTACCGATAAATCCAAGTGCGGAGAGGTTTCTCATGGTGGTCTTGGGACGGGATTGGGGGGGCGATTCGTTCAGGTGCCCGCGGCTGAAAGGCGGGGCGTGTAGCCATCGGGCGGGTGTGCAGTTTGGCCTGCGCACGGCCGGAAATTCGAAGCATGCCCGCCCCCGCGGTCAATGCGCGAGTGCGGGGGGCTTGGTGTCGCGGACGTTTGTGGCGAGGTCCACGGGGCAGGGCAGGAATGAAATAGGCGTAATTGAATCCGCCCTGTAGGAAACTCCGGATTCTCGGTGGGGGCGCGGTCGGCATTATTGGTTGACTACTACGGAACATTGTCACATATTAAAAAGTGAAAAGGTTTGGTAGTGAATCCCCAGAAGAAGAAGACTCTCATGAATGCCTTCAAGAAGGCGACGGTTCTGCCCTCCAGGCAACTGGAGGATCTGGGACTATTTCGTACCGATCTTCAGTCTGCCGTGATCGATGGCCTAATCGAACGGGTCGCTCCAGGGGTCTACCGCCGCGCGGATGCGGACGTCACGGAACACCACAGTTTCGTCGAGGCGGCGGAACGCATCCCAAGTGGCGTCATCTGCCTGCTGTCTGCGCTCCGATTCCACGAGCTCACCACGCAGGCCCCGCACCAAATCTGGATCGCGGTGCCACGCGGGAATTGGATCCCGAAGGGGCCCGGGATCAGGGTCCTGCAATTCGCAGCGGGATCGATGCGCACCGGAATCGAAGAACACGAAATCGAGGGACGTGTGGTACGGATTACCTCCGTGCCTCGAACAGTCACTGACTGTTTCAAGTTCCGGAGCAAGGTCGGCCTTGATGTCGCGATCGAGGCGCTGCGCGAAGCCAGACGGGCTCGGCGGTGTTCAGTGGATGAGGTCATGGCGCAAGCGCGCGTATGCCGGGTTGCGAACGTGATCCGCCCCTATCTGGAGGCGCTCTCATGACAGGCCCGGCAAAGAAGAATCTCCCGGCGTCGGTCCTTCTGAGCTTTCCCAGGTCGAGGTGGAATTTCGGGAGATCTGTGAGATTCCAGTCGAAGACGACGGGCTGGTGTTCGATTCGAAGAACGTCCGGGTGGAAGAAATCCGTGAGGATGCCCGCTATGCCGGTCTTCGCGTGACGCTTGTGGCTAAACTGGCCAGGGTGAGGATTCCCGTTCAGGTGGACATTGGCTACGGAGATGCCGTCATGCCAGGTCCTCAACAGATCGA
>JAJXYI010000631.1 GCA_021780625.1 bacterium
GAAACCGGCCGCGCCTGTGACGAGGATCTTCATCTGGGAGAGTTTTAAGCCAAAGGGGATCAACACGCACGAAAACCGGACCCAGTTCAATCCATGTTTTGGCACGCGTCCGCGGACCGAGGATGGGCACGGCCGGAGGGCCGCCAGACCGACTCGTGAAACCTCCGATCGCACCGGGAATTGGGACGTTGTGCAAACACGCTGCACTGAACGACAGGCCGATCCGCGTAATCCGCCATCTGCCCCCGAAAACTGGCGCCGCGGCGACCGCCCCCCGCCCCGGAGCGCACGTTTCAGCGGGCCTGCGCCCCGCCACCCCCTGCCGCAAGCACCCACGCGGAGCGATGAGGCTGGAATCCGATGTGCGGATAATAGGTTTCGGCCGCCGGCGCGGAGAGCAGGATGAGTTTGCACCGAGGCCCGAGCCGGGAACTCGTCTCGCGGATCAAGCCCCGCCCGATGCCTTGCCGCTGACAGGCGCGGTCCACGGCGAGATCCGAAAGATAGCAGCAGTAGGCGAAATCCGTCACCGACCGCGCGACCCCGACCAGCCTGTCCCCGTCCCAGGCCGTGCACAGCAAGTTCGCATGCCGAAGCATCTGCTCGATGCAGTCGGCATCGTCCACGGGGCGGCGCTCGGCGAGGGTCGAACGCCGCAACAGATCCACAAATTCCGCCGCAGAAATGCGGCGCTCACTGGAGTATGCGATAGCCATGAGTCGTCGTCTCCACCTGCACGGGACCTTCATCGGCTCCGGGCGCCTCGAGTGCGGCGGCGAAGGCGTGAAACGTAGGTTCGTCGACCGGAAGCGACTCCGGGTCCTCCACACGATTTCGCTCGCGCAATCGCTCCAGCATGGTCGCCCGGTCGCAGACCAGGGCGTAGAGCCTGACGCGTGCGCCGAGCCGCTCCGCCTTTGCCCGCGCTTCGTCCCGGTCGCGGCGCGTCCAAAAGCCAAAATCCAGGATGACGTCGCGGTTCATGCGCAGCGCCTTCTCCGCGAGGTCCCAGATCATCGCCGAAACCTGGACGTGGTAATCGTGGAAGCGCTCCGCGGGCGGGCGCGCGCCGAAGAGTCGATGCATCCAGGCATCGTGCGTGAAGCGCTCGGCTCCGATTTCCCGCTCGAGAATGCGCGCAAACCGAGTCTTTCCCGCGCCTGGCAGGCCATGCAGCAGGTGCAGGGTCGGCCGGCGGCGGCGCACGGCGGGCGGCATTTTTTGTGAGCGGGGCAAGTTCACGAAAACCCGGAACGCTAACGGTTTTCAGCAATTCGACAAGCGGCGTCGTGCAGCATCAGCGAGGTTGCGTCCAGCGCGGGTCGCCGTGACCCGGGCGGCGGCGCAGCACGCCACGCACCTCCAGATCACCAGTCACAACCCGGATCCAGCGGGCCAGTGCGCTCCGGGAACCGAACCGTGTCCGAAGCGGCCCGGCCGCCAGAACCTCGAGCAATCCGTCGACACCGACGCCGGCCCCCTTCGCGGGAATCCGCCCCTCCAGCGCCGTGCGGACGGCCTCGTATTCAGCGAGCGACACCCGGCGCTCCTGCCGTCCCGGCGCCTCGGGCGAACGCACGCCGATCTGGTCGGGCCGAAAACGCGAGGCCGGCGAGCGGCGCCGACGCGAGGGCGCGACGCCGATGCGCGGGTCGCGGGCCTTCACCAAGGCGACGAGCCGGCCGAGCACACGCTCGAACTGCTCGTGCTCCTCCTGCAGATACAGCCACTTGGGCAGCACCGGATGAGGCGCCAGCGCGGGAAACTCGGCGATCAGGGACGACTGACGCTCGTGGTCGGTCGCGACCAGCACGCCCCGCCAAGGCTCCTCCTTCGCGGTGAAATGCAGCACGAGCCGTTTGTCGAGATAGGCCGCCCTTCCGCCGAACATCGGCTTCAGCTCAAAGCCGTGGTCGCTCTCGAGCGGTTCCCAGAACGCCTGGTAAGGATGGTCGGCCCGCGCGCGGGCCCGGGGATTGCGTGGGGACGCTGCCGGCATGTCGAAATGCTGCGCGAGTGACCACGGAATGCAAATCGCCCCCCGGCCCGCGCTCAACCGGGCTCAGCGGCCCTCGGTCCGATCCAGCACGAGCTTGCGATGGAGCTCGAGCGTCAGCGACTCGATGCGCCGGCTGAGGTCCTGGGTGAGTTCGGTGAGCTTCGTGTTTTGCTCGAGCAGGGAGGCGAGCTGGCGCCGCTGCGCCTCCGCCTCCTCGAGGCGGCGGGCGTTTTCCTGTGCGAGCGCCTCGCGGTGGTGCGCATCGGCCTCGGCGTTCGCCTTGTCGCGGTCCGCCTGCCTCGTCTGCGCGAGCAGGATCAGCGGCGCCGCATAGGCCGCCTGCAGACTGAAACCGAGATTGAGCAGGATGAACGGATAGACGTCGAACCGCACCCAGCCGACGGCATTCGCACCGATCCAGGCAGCGACCACGACGGTCTGCATCACCAGGAAACGCGGCGTCCCGAAGAACCGCGCAAACCGCTCCGCCTTGAGCGCGAACCAGTCGTCGCCGAAGACGGGTGCGAGATGAACATGAGGCAGGTGGAAGCGGAGCGCATGACGGCCCGCCTCGGCGGCGGACCCATCGACGGTGGACGCAGTCGGGGAGTCGGTGTCGTTCATGGGAGGAAGCAGGAGCACTCAATGCATCCCCCACCCCCAATGCAATCGAGCACCTCGCGAGCACTCGCGCCGCAGTTGGCATGACCCCTGCTTAACTCCACTCGCACAGGTCAAATGGGGTCTCCCCTAGGGAGACATCCAGGGAGACATGGATGCCCGCCTGTAGAGACGGGCAGAAAACTATCGGGGCCGGCGTTAGGGGTTACCGCCGGCCCCGAACCATGTCCGGACACCGACAATCGCCCGAACCCTGCCGAAGCCCGGAGGCCTCAAAAACGGGCGGATCCGCACGGTCAAAGCAGATTCCATTTTCTAATTGTCAAGATTAGGTGAACTATCACAGTACGCCGATCAGAGATCGTTGGAGTCGTCGCTTCGGTCGACTCCGACGAGCGAGTCCCACTCATCTCGCTTGCGCCCGACGGCCCTCCCCAGCCTCGGGCGCCTCTTTTTATCCAGGGAACGCGATCGCCGTGGGCGGAGGCTCAGTTGGCCCGCAGCAGCTCGAGCATTTCGCGGTCGAGCTGATGCCCCTGGAACGTCTCGTACCGGGTGCCTGGGCGCGCGCTGTCAACCACGCCAAAGGCACCGCGCAGGTTCCACATCGCCCAGCCCCAGCCGGCCTCTTTCCAAACCGAGAGGATGTCGTGCATCCAGCCCATCATCGCCTCGCGCGGCGTGTGGT
>JAJXYI010000386.1 GCA_021780625.1 bacterium
TCGGCTCCGGCAAATCTGGCTCTACGGCCAGACCAGGAGGTCCAACCATGCAGGCTCTGCTTCCGGCGAGGGGTTGGGCGCGGTTCGTCACGCGCGTGCGCTTCGCCTTCTCGCATCCGCGCTTTCCCATCGTGGCGGCCGCGGTCGCAGTGGCGCTGTCGATTCCGGTGCTCTGGAGCGGGCTGTTCACCGACGACTACCACCACCGCGCGGCCATTTTGGGAATGCCGACCGGCGGGTACCTGCTGCGGGGCGACATCGCGCACCTGTATTCCTTCGCGGACGGAAACCGCGAACACACGATGGCCCTCGGGGAGGCAGGTGACGCGCCGTGGTGGGGCGACCCCGCTGCCAGGGTCTCGTTCTTCCGTCCTCTCAGCGCCCTGTCCCAGCGAGTCGACTACTGGCTCTGGCCCGACCGGCCTGGCCTCATGCATGCCCAGAGTCTTGCCTGGCTGTTTGCGGCGGTCGTCGCCGCCGGGGCGCTCTACCGCAGGCTCTTCGGCGCCGTCGCCGCGGCCGGCGTGGCTGTGCTCCTCTTTGCGTTCGACGATGCGCACGCGACGCCCGCCGCGTGGCTGGCCCAGCGCAACACCCTGCTGGCGGTGTTTTTTGGAGTTCTCGCGCTCGTCGCCCACCACCGCCTTCGCGGGGAAGGATGGCGGCCGGGGCTGGTAGCGGCGCCCGGCCTTTTCGCCGTGGCGCTGCTTTCGGGCGAATCGGGCATCACGGCGCTCGCATACCTCATCGCGTACGCGGTGTTTCTGGACGCGCATTCGCTGAAGAGCCGCGGCGCCTCGCTCCTGCCGTATGTTGGGGTTGTCGCCCTGTGGCGCCTGGCGACGCAGGCGGCAGGCTACGGCGCGGCGAATGTCGGCTACTACATCGATCCGGGCGCCGAGCCTCTTCGCTTTCTCGCCGCCCTCGCCTTCCGGTTGCCGATCCTGTTTCTGGGGTTGTTCTCGCCGATCAATTCGAACCTGGCGCTCCTCGGCCCGCCGGGCACCGCCGCGGTTCTCTTCGGCCTCGGTCTCGGCGCCATGGCCCTCGTCGTCGGGGTTCTCTGGCCCCTGCTGCGCCGCGACACGCTCGCGCGCTTTTTCACGCTCGGGATGTTCTTGTCGTTCGTGCCGTCCTGCGCCGCCTACCCGGGCAACCGGATGCTCATGTGGAGCGGGCTCGGGGCCATGGGCCTCGTCGCCCGGTTCCTGGTGGCATTTCTCGCGCGTGACGGCGTCCGGCTGCCCTTGTCGCGAGGCTACCGGCTTGTTGGCGGCTCGCTCGCTGTCGGCCTGACCGCCGTGCACCTGGTTGTCGCCCCAATCCAGCGAGTGCGGAGCGCCGTGGGAGACCCGGCCGTTTCGGCGCAGCTCTACATCAGGCCGTTGAAGAACCCGGCGCTGGCGCGGGAGTCGCTGGTCGTCGTCAACGGCCCGCTCGTCTTCTTCGCCTCGCACCTGCGGGTGATGCAGGCGGCCGAGGGGCGCCCGATTCCCGCACACCTGAGAATACTGGCGCCAAGTTTCGCGGCGGTGGAACTGGATCGTCCCGGCGAACGGGTGCTCGTCGTCCGGCCCTCGGGTGGCTACCTGGCGCAGCCGATGGACCTGTTGTACCGCTCGCTCGAGAAGCCCATGCCGGTCGGGTATCGCGTGCAGTTCTCCGACGTCACGATCGAAGTCACCTCACTGACGCCGGATGGGAGGCCCGCGGCGATCGCGTGCCGCTTCCGCGTGCCGCTCGAGGATCGGTCGCTGCGCTGGATGTTCTGGGAGAAGGGCCGTTACAGGAACTGGACACCGCCGCCCGTGCACGGGAGCGTCGTTCTGCCGGCCGCCGTGCCTGTCATATGAGTGGCCCGACACGATGACGAGCGCGACGGAGGGTGTGCCTCGTCGAGTCCGCAGCCCGTCGAGGACCTGGATGAAGTCCTGACGAGGGTGCCGCACCGAATTGTGAGGCGGCTGCGATGCCGGGGCCGGCCCGAGGAGGATGGCGCCTCTCCGGAAGACCCACGGGCCCAAGCGAGTCCCGTTCTGGCTGGAATCAGCGCGGCATCGGTGGAGCCAGGAGGCCCACGACTCACGCCCGCCCGTCACACGCGAGCTGTGGGCGCGAGCGGGCGCGCATTGTCACCCACCGCGCGGCAGGCGTAAGATGCGGCCCGGAAGAACCCATGGCCCATCCCGACGTGCTGATTGTCGATGACGATGAACCGACTCGGGTCGGCCTGGCCGCGCTGCTGCGCGCGGCCGGGATCGAGGGCGAGACGGCGAGCGACGGCGCGGAGGCCCTCGAGAAGTTCGAGGCTCACGACTTCCGCGTGGTGCTGCTGGATAACCGGTTGCCCGGGATCGACGGCCTCGAGGTGCTGGCCCGCTGTGTCGCCAAGCCCTCGCCCCCGAAGGTCATCGTCATGACCGGCGTGGACGTCACCGGCACGGCGCTGAGCGCGCTGCGCGGGCAGGCGTACGACTTCCTCACGAAACCCATCGAACCGCAGCGCCTCGTGGAGACGGTCCGGCGGAGCCTGAGCACGCCCGGTGACGCCCCCGGGATCGAGGTGGTGTCGGCGCGACCCGAGTGGATCGAGTTGCTGGTGCCGTGCACCCGCGAAGCGGTCGATCGGATCCAGAGCTTCCTGCAGCAGATCGGGTGCGACCTGCCGGATGACCTCCGTGCGTCGGTGGGGCTCGCCTTCCGGGAGCTGCTCCTGAACGGCATCGAATGGGGCGGCCGCCTCGACCCCGCCCAGCGGGTCCGCGTCGCGTGCCTGCGCGCGCGCCGGATGCTCCTCTACCGCATCGCCGACCCCGGCCAGGGCTTCACCTTCGCGGGACTCTCGCACGCGGCGGCCGGCCACCCGTCCGATGTCCTGGCCCACGTCGCGGTGCGCGAAGCGCAGGGCCTCCGCCCGGGAGGCTTCGGGCTCGTGCTGATCCGGGCCATCGCCGACGAGCTGGTCTACAACGAGCGCCAGAACGAGGTGGTCTTCGTGAAGTACCTCGACGAGCCTCCCGGGCCGGCGGCCTGAGGACGGGTCAGGGCCGGGGCGGTTCGCGGAGGATGCAGCGTCGCGGGGCCGGACCGGGGAGGCGATCCGGGAGTTCGGCGAGGCGCTCCGCCTCGACGACCGGCTGCTCGACGAGCTGTCGGCCGAACCGGCCCGCTGATCCTCGACGCGGGTGTGGGTCCGGCCTACCACGCGCCGGTGCGCAGGGCGGCGAACGCCACGATGAGGGCGACGAGGACGCCGGCACATCCCCCAATCGCCACCCTGACGAGCAGGTGCCGCATCGG
>JAJXYI010000522.1 GCA_021780625.1 bacterium
TTCGTCCGGGACAGAAACTGAAGGCGCGGGTCGAAGCGTATGTTGGAGCCCAAGAATAACGCCGAACTGCCGGTCATTCCCGGCAAGCGGTATTTCACCATTGGCGAGGTGAGTGAGCTGTGCGGGGTCAAGCCGCACGTGCTGCGCTACTGGGAGCAGGAGTTCCCGCAGCTC
Source organism: bacterium (assembly GCA_021780625.1). Next base: position 175 of record JAJXYI010000522.1, read on the forward strand.
AAGCCGGTGAAGCGCCGCGGCAACCGCCGCTACTATCAGCGCCAGGATGTGATCGTAATTCGCCAGATCAGGAGCCTGCTGTACGAGCAGGGCTTCACCATCGGCGGGGCGCGCAATCATCTGACGGGCGATGAGGCACGCACCGACGTGTTCCAGAGCCAGCAGATCGCCAAGCAGTTGCGCCTGGAGCTCGAGGAGCTGCTGAAGATCCTCAGGCGCTGATCCCCTCCCGCTGCGGGCGGGATTCGGGGTATGATGACAATCCGCGCGAGACTTCCCCGCTCGTGCCGTTTGAGAAGAACAATAGCCCTTCGTCGGAGCGTGGCGCAGTCTGGTAGCGCACTTGCATGGGGTGCAAGGGGTCCCGAGTTCAAATCTCGGCGCTCCGACCACTTAAACGATCGCGGCGAAGTCGAGTGTGTCCGCATCTGTGGTCCACTTCCGATTCTGACCTCCTTCCTGATGCAATCCTGAGCGCGTAGACGCTGCCCGCCGTGGCAATTCCACGGCGGGCAGTTCACCAGTCCGCACCACGAGTCGGTGTCAAATGGATGCCCAGAACGCGTCCTCGCTCGAGATGCCGGCCGCCATCGCCGGCAGCGGCGCTCTGATACGCTTCAGTGCCGCGCGGGCAGGCCGTTCTAATCGGCCGGCACGACGCGGAGCGGGGTGTCCTGGTCTTGTGTGCCAGCAGCCGAGGTGCCCGGGCCCAGGGCTTTGACCGTGGGCCCGGTCGCAGAGGCACGCACGCGATGGTACAACCGCATCTCGAAGTTCGAGAGTGCGAGTTGGCACGCCGTTGGTTGCAGTGCGGTACCCGCCGATGCCTGGCGGGCGTTTCAGGCGGAAGCGGTAACGGCGTTTCTGCCGCTAAGTATAGCGAGCGGCGCTCATCGCGCCGCCCTCGGTGAGCGTCGAGGGGAGATAGATGTATCCCACGACAATAAACAATTGCATTGGACCCTGGTAGGGCGACAAGTATCTCAATGATGAGTGCAGGCGGATAGGGTTGTAAAAGCCATGGATGTACTGTGCAATCGCTCGGTCGGCCTGCTGTTTGGTCGCATACGGCTCGGTCGCTTCCTCACTCTTCAGTGTTGCGAAGAAGTTGAGCGTGACGGCGACGATCCAGCTGAGCATCTCAAGTAGCTTCCAGACCGCCGCCGGCTAGGGCCAGCGCCTTCCTGGCTGTGGGGATCGACCTGTTCAATCCTCTGTTCGTCAGTCCGTTTCAGAGCGGGCCGACGTTCGACTGCGCCAATCCTTCCAGGATCCTGACCAGCCCGGTGTTCGGATTCCCCGGGCAACACCGCGGGCGGCTCGGGCAAATGCGGCACCGGCGCCAGATTCGCTGCCCCTCTTGGTCATGGTGCTTGCCGCTCTGCCCCTGGCTGCCCGTAGGCGAGGCCGGTGGGCCGCATGCTGATCGCGTTTGCCCCGGAGTCCTGGCGCTGCGTCTCCCCCAAGGCATCAAGGAGCGGACCCACGTGCCTCTCGTAATGGCGCCACCGCCCGATCGATGAGGTGTAGATTGGCTGGCGGACCTGCCAGAAGCTCGAAGTCAGCACCGGGCGCTCGGTCTTGTGATAGTCGAGGCAGCGTTCATCCCAGGGCAGGCCGACGAATTCGACGATCCTGCGGCTCCAGCCCTCCTGATCGGCCACGAGGGCCTCGTAGGGCACATCGAGGATCGGGATGGGCAGCACCGCATGCCAATGCGCCATCAGTCGACGGTAGTCCAGATAATAGCGGCCGAGGTGCTCAAGATCGCAGGTGAAGGCGTGGCGGACTCCGAAATCCTGGAAATAGCAGGATAGGCAGGTGTCGCGCGCATCGCGTACGCAGTGGATCAGTTTCGCCCGCGGGAAAAGCAGAGCGATGAGGCCGAGAAACTGGAAGTTGTGCGGCATCTTGTCGACGCTGCGTAACGCAGCGGCGGCGTCGCGCTCGAGCCGCGCGAGATGCGCGGCAGTCAGGGATTGCATCGTCTCGACATCGAGCCCGGCAACACATGCGGGATAGGTTCCGCCGACGCCCAGTCGCTCGGGTAGCGATTGGGCGAGCCAACGGATCTCCTCGAGTTCGCCGTGTCCGTGGATCTGCGGATGGCTCGCGAGTATCTGTTCGACGAGCGTCGTGCCCGAGCGCATCATCCCGACGACGAACATCGGCCGTTCCGACTCGCTCCCGATCCGGCCCTTGGCGGCGAAGAATTCGCGAGAGAATGCGGCGATCGTCTGATCGACGAGAGCCGATTGCTCTTCCATCGAATGCCTCTGCCGCTCCCTGCGCAGATCGTTGCCCGTCCTGAAGCAACGGAACGCCGCCTCGTAGTTGCCGTCCTCGTCGTGCAGTTTGCCGAGGGAGAAGCTCAAACCCACCTGTTGGTCGGGGGTGAGAGAGCCTGACGCCAGAGTCTCCTCGAGCGCGCGGATGCGCGCTTTGCGATCCGCGGTGCCGTGCATCATTGCGAGCGTATAGTTGGCCTCGGCATTGTGCGGCTGGCGGGCGATCGCCTTCTCTTGCCAGGCGATCGCTTCCGCGAAGCGGCCCTCGGTCTGGTAGCTCTGTCCCATCGCGGCGTAGTTCGCGGCGGTGTCGGGCTCGAGTTCTAGCGCTTTGACCAAGGCCTTGCGCGACTCCTCCAGACGCCCCTGCGAGAATCGCGCCCGTCCGATCCCGCGATACACGGCGGCCGACCGCGGTTCGATGAGCAGCGACCGCTCGTAGGCGCCTATCGCTTCATCGTATCGGCGCAGCTCGAAAAGAATGCCCCCCAGCTGACGCAGTCCGTCGGCGCTCTGCGGGCGCAGCTCGAGCGCGCGCTTGAGCGCTTGCATAGCATCGGCTTCTCGGCCGAGCGCGCGACAGGCCGCGGCGAGTTGATCATAGGCCTCGATGAGCTCGGGATCGAGCTCGATGGCATGGACGAGATGCGCATGGGCCGCCGCCAGATCCCCACTGGCCTTGAGCGCGATGCCGAGTCTCAAGTGGTTGCCGGCGTAACCGGGATTGAGGGCGACCGCGCGCCGGCAATGGGTGATCGCCTCATCGAGCCGCCCGATCTCGGTCAGGGCGATTCCGAGGTTGCGATGAGTGTCGGCGTGATCCGGGCGCCCAAGCACT
>JAJXYI010000470.1 GCA_021780625.1 bacterium
GACTCGAGTTTGTCGCGCTCGCCGTGGAGGACATGGTCCCCGCAGTGGGGCAGGCCGCCATCGGAATTCAGTGCCGCGCCGGGGACGAGGGACGTTTTGCCCGTGCGTTCGACGCGGCGACGGCACGCGCGGTCGCAGTCGAGCGCGCGCTGCAGACCGCCTTGGGCGGAGGTTGCCATACCGCCTTTGCGGCGCACGTCGCGGGGGACGCGCTCCACGTATTCCACGAAACGATCGGCCGCCGGCGCTTCGACCTGACGCCCGCAGATTATGCCGATCCTGTCTCAACCGCCGCACGCGTGCTGCGTGCGCTCGGATTGCGCTGACGCCGGACGACCACCCCTTTCATCATGACTTCCCAGCCACTGTCAGGCAGGCGCATCGCCATCACCCGCGCGTCCGAGCAATCGGGCGGCCTGCGTTCCCTGCTCGAGCAGCGCGGCGCCGCGGTGCTCGAGCTGCCTCTGATCACCGTCTCCGCCCAGATCGACAAACAGAACCTGGCCGACTGCATGTTGGAGCTGGGCAGCTACGATTGGCTGGTCTTCACGAGCGCGAATGGAGTGCGGTATTTCTTCGAGCAATTCATGAAGCTCTTCGACGATATCCGTTCGCTGGGTCTGGTGCGTGTTGCATGTGTCGGCGAGACGACCGCCGAGGTGGTCCGCAGCTACCATCTCAAGGTCGAGTGTCAGCCCAAGCGGCCCACCGCCGAGGATCTGGCCGATGCGCTGATCGAGACGGGAAGCCTGGATCACGTGAAGGTGCTCGTGGTCACGGGCAACCTCAATCGTGAGGTCATGGTGTCGAAACTCGAGGAAGCCCGGGCGATCGTGGACCGGCTGCAGGTCTACAAGACCGAACGCACTGATCTTACCGGGAGCCCCGAGGCCGCCGATTTCCGCGAGCGTGGCGCCGATGCCGTCCTTTTTGCCAGCTCCTCGGCCGTGGAATCGTTCGTCGGGCAGGGCGACTTGCTCAGGCCGGGACGCAAAGCAAAGACGCCGCTTTTCGGGAGCATTGGCCCCCAGACTTCGGAGAGTCTTCGCAAGGCGGGACTCGAAGTCTCGTTTGAGGCGAAGACGCCCGGTTTGAAAGACTTGGTTGACGGGCTTCAGAAGGCGCTCGCCAAGGAGGGAGCTTGAGACCCACCCCCATGGCCGACACCTACACAGTCCCGGAAAATGCCCGTCCCGAGCGCGCTGACAAGGTGTTGGCCCAAGCCTTCCCCGAACACAGCCGAACCGCGATCCAAAGGGCTTTCGAGGCTGGCCTGGTGACGTGCGCCGAACGCGTGCTGACGAAGAAGGACACCGTGCGCGCGGGCGATCTCATCGCGTTTTCCCTGCCGCCGGTGAAGGCGACCGGACTCACGCCTGCGGACATTGCCCTGGATGTCCTGTTCGAGGACGAGCACATGATCGCGCTCAGCAAGACCGCCGGCATGGTCGTGCATCCCGGGGCGGGCACGGGCGACGATACGCTGGTCCACGCGCTCTTGTCTCACTGCGAAGGCGAACTGAGCGGCGTGGGTGGCGTCGAGCGGCCCGGCATCGTGCATCGCCTCGACAAGGACACGTCGGGCGTGTTGCTGGTGGCGAAATCCGACGCCGCGCACCGCGGGCTTGCCTCCCAGTTTGCAGGCAGGGCGCTGCGCAAGGAATACCTGGCTCTGGTGTCCGGCGTGCCGGATCTGCTCTCGGGCGTGATCGACCGGGGAATCTCTCGCCATCCGATACATCGGCATCGCATGACGGTCGGGGACGGCGGGCGTCCGGCGCGCACCGATTGGGAGCGCGTGGAGGCGTTCCCGCCGATCGCCTCGCTGCTCCGCTGCCGTATCCATACGGGACGCACCCATCAGATCCGCGTGCACCTGAAGTCCATCGGGCATCTGCTCCTGGGTGATGCCGTCTACGGATGGAAGCCGGACGCGAGATTGTCCGAACAGCCTGCGCGCATCATGCTCCACGCCGAGCACATCGTGTTTCTTCATCCCATAACCTCGAAGGTCATGGACCTGCGAGCGCCGCTTCCGGCCGATTTTCGGCGCATGGTCGAAGTCCTTCGCTCGTCTTCCGGAAGATCCTCCCATTGAGGATCGTGCCCCGGAGCCTTTGAAAAAACGCAAAGTCGGCGTTGCATGAAGGTGCGGAGTTGGTTTCTAGTGCCCCCTTTCCCGTCCCGCCTCCGTTGCGCGGACGGGATACCATGAGCTTATTGCCCTTCAAAGGTCTTGTCGGTCCGGACGGCACGCACGGTGCGCTCTTCTTTGCGCGACTGATGGAACTCCTCCCGGATCATGTCTATTTCAAGGATCTGGAGGGGCGGTTCCTGTGCATCACGCGGGCGCAGGCGGAGTTTTTCGGTCTGAAGACCCCTGAGGACGCGGTGGGAAAGACCGATTTTGATTTCTTTCCGTACGAAATCGCCCGCCAAAAGGATTTCGACGAGCGTGAGATCATCCGCACGGGAATCGGATTTTTCGGCAAGGAGGAGCGGAGCGACCGCCAAGGGCGCGAACTCTGGACCTACACGACCAAACTTCCTCTGATCTCTGAAACCGGCGAGGTGATCGGGACCTTCGGAATCTCCAGGGACGTGACCGAGACGAAGTTCGCGCGCGAAGCCCTGGAGGCCCAGCACCGCCTCCTCCATACCCTTATCGACATCCTTCCGTGCCGGATCTTCGTGAAGGACCACAGCGGCTGCTTCACGATCACCAACCAGGCCTTTCGCCGCTCGGTCGGAGTCGACTCGCCCGCGGAGGTCCTGGGGCGCCGCCGCGCCGAACTCGTCAGCGATTCACGGGATGCCCGGGTGGCCGCCGACGATCTCCAGGTCATCGAGTCCGGAGTGTCGATTTTGAACCGGGAGGACCTCGATGTGTCGCCCTCGGGTGAGAAGCAATGGATGCTCCTATCGAAGGTCCCCTTGATTGATCGCGACGGACGCGTGCAGGGGATAGTAGGCATGTCGGCCGACATCACCGCGCAGAAGCAGGCCGAGGAGCGCGCCATTCGGGCGCAGCGCGACCTTGAGTCGAGCACGCGCCTTATGGAATCGGAGATCGCGATGGCTCGCGAAATGCAGCAGGAGCTCATGACCGCGAGCGTGCAGGCGGTTCGGGAGAGGCTCGACCGTTCCGCTGCGCTCAAGCCGGAGATCGCCTTTGCGTACGAACCCTGCGCGCATCTCGCGGGGGATTTCTTCCAGGCGGTGAACCTGTCTCCCACGCAGTTTGGATTGCTGGTGTGCGACGTGATGGGACACGGAGTGAAGGCGGCGCTGGTTACGACCCTCCTGCGCGGACTGCTCGCCGAGGTCACCGCCCGAACCATTCATCCTTCCCAAGTGATCGCCGCGCTCAACGACCGGCTCTGCGGCCTGCTCGACCGGCCGAGTTTCCCTCGTTTTGTGACGGCCCTGTATGCGACGATCGATCTGAAGGCGGGAATGATCACCGTGGCAAACGCCGCGCATCCCTGGCCCCTTCTCCAGCGCAGCGGATCCTCAGCGGGCCCGCTGGTGACGGCGGAGTGCGGACCCGGGCTGGGATTGATTCCCGCGACAGTCTACGAGGCCGTGGAATGTCCGCTCGTCGGGGGAGACCGACTCTTGTTTTACACGGATGGACTCAAGGAGGAGCAGAACTGGGCAGGGGACGAATTTGGCCCGGAACGCCTCGCTCAGGCGCTCGATCAGCTCTCAAGCCGAGACCTCCAGGGGACGCTTGGGGAGATCCTCTCGCAGATACGGGCCTTTTCCGGATCGGCATCGTCAGGCGATGACCTATGCGCGATCCTCCTTGGACTCTAGGTGCCGCCGATCACGGGATCGGGCGTCCCGCAGCGCAAAGGGGGGGGCGGCGAGGCGCCCCCGGCGATGAGAGTTCAGGCCAGGCTCTGTTCGTAGCCTGCGGCGTCGAGGAGCGCGGAGACATCGGCTGGCGCTGCTAGCTTGAGGCGGATCATCCAGCCTGTGCCGTACGGGTCGCGGTTCAGGGTCTCGGGCCTGCCGTTGAGGGCTTCGTTGACCTCCTGCACCATACCCGCGACGGGCGCGTAGATGTCGGAGGCGGCCTTCACCGACTCCACCACGCCGAAACTATCGCCGACTTTCAGGAGCGTGCCGACCTTGGGAAGCTGGACGAAGGTGATGTCGCCAAGCGAGTTTTGGGCGTAGTCGGTGATGCCGACCAGCGCCGTGCCGTCGCCGGATGGTTTTAGCCATTCGTGGGATTTCGCGTAACGAAGATCAGGGGGAATGTTGCTCATGAAAGGAAAGGGGTGCTTTGGTTTTGTCGGTTTGGGCGGGACCTGCAATCAGGTTTTCGGTTTCAGGCCTTCTCGGGCAGAGGAACAAAGGGAGGTTTGGTGAGGGTGAAGGGGATCCGGGTGCCGCGGATATCCACGGCGAGTGGGGAGGATGAGGACGCCACCGACACGAGGGCGGAGCCGATTGCTTCGTTCAGGATGGGCGACAGCGTGCCGGAGAGCACCCGCCCCACGGTTGCACCATCTGAGCCGAGCACCGGAGTGTCGGCGCGCACAATCCGGCGGTCGCCCGTGCGGAAATAGACCACCTTTTCGGCGCATCCCTCGCGCTTTTGGCGAAATAGCGCATCCCGTCCGTTGAAATCGCAGCCCTTCTCCAGCTTCACGGTCCAGCCAAGCCCGGCGGCGAGCGGCGAAATCGTGGCGCTCAACTCGTGTCCATAAAGCGGATACCCGGCCTCCAGACGAAGACTGTCGCGTGCCCCCAGTCCGGCGAGTTCCAGGCCATGGGGCCTGCCGGCCTCAAGGAGCGCCTCGGCCAGGCGGTTGACCTCGGAAGCGGCGTGGTACAGCTCGAATCCGTCCTCCCCGGTGTACCCGGTGCGGCTGAGCAGGCAGTGAATCCCCGCCACGGTGCCCTCTCCAAAGTGATAATACCGAATTGTCCCGAGCTTTGCGCCCGTGAGGCTCTGCAGAATCCCCGCCGCCGCCGGCCCCTGGAGTGCCAGGAGCGCGTAGTCGTCGGACCGATCGGTCACTGTGACATCGAAGCCCCGGGCCTGCTCAGTCATCCAAGCGAGATCCTTGGCGATATTTGAGGCGTTGATACACAGGAAATAGTCCGCCGGTCCGCGCATATAGATGAGCAGGTCGTCGACGACTCCTCCGTCTGGCAGACACATTGGGGAGTAGAGCACGCGGCCTGGAAAGAGCTTTGCGACGTCGTTGGTCACGAGCTTTTGAAGGAAGGCAAGCGCTCCCGATCCGCGGACATCGACCTCCCCCATGTGGCAGACGTCGAACAGACCGGCTGCGCGCCTGACCACCTTGTGCTCCTCGAGGATGGAGCGGTATTGGACCGGCATCTCCCAGCCGGCAAAATCCACGAGCCTGGCTCCGTGGCTGGCGTGAAAATCACGCAGAGGGGTGCGTTTCAAGGTGCTCATGCACAAGCCTAGGGGTGCAGGGTGCCCCTCCCGCAAGGGAAAAGCTGACGGAATGGGCTTAAGATTGAGATGGCAATCTGCGGCGGCTCCGTGAAACCTCCGGCGCTCTTATGAACGCGGTGCCGCTCGCTTATTGGGTCCACGACCTCAATCCGTTTCTCATCAGGTTTACGGACAATATTGGAATCAGGTATTACGGGCTGGCCTACGTGCTCGGCTTTGTCGTCGCCGCGTGGATGTGCACGCGCTACGCGAAAGTGGGGCGCTCAAAGGTGCCGGCCGCGAAGGTGAACGACCTGATCATGGCCCTGATCATCGGCGTGCTCGTAGGCGGGCGGGTGGGGCACTATTTCCTCTACGACGACTGGCGCAGCTTTCCCACGGACCCCTTCGGCATCTTCAAGGTATGGGATGGTGGCATGGCTTTTCATGGAGGTCTGGTGGGTGTCGCCATCGCGCTCCTCTGGTTTTCGCGCGCCAACAAGATTTCATTCCTGCACGTGTCCGACGTGATCGCGTCGGTCACGCCGATCGGCCTGTTTTTTGGGCGCATTGCGAACTTCATCAACGGCGAGCTATGGGGGAAGGTGTCGTACGTGCCATGGGCGATGATCTTCCCGCTGAGCGCGCCCCCGGGAACACCGATCTCGATGATCCCGCCCCGGCATCCCTCCCAGCTTTACGAGGCCGGCATGGAAGGACTGCTGCTCTTTGCCTTCATGCAGTGGCGATTCTGGAAGACGTCCGTGGTTGAACGCACGCCCGGCCGCCTTTCGGGCGAGTTCCTGGTCGCGTATGCGATTGCCCGTTCGATCGGGGAGGTATTCCGCGAACCGGATTTCGGCATCTCGCCGATCATGGGCCTGAGCCGCGGCACATTCTATTCGCTCTTCATGGTGGTCGGGGGGTTCGGCCTGATCGTTTACACCCTGCTGGTCGACGACCGAAAAAAGTCCTAAGCCCGCGAGGACCCGGAAGTAGCGATAGAAAAGGCGCGTCCGGGTGGGACGCGGCCTGTGAAAAGAGGCAGGAGCGATCAGACGACCGTATTGGCCGGGATTATCTGCCCCTTGGGCACCACGAGCACCCCGTCGCGGATGATCACGGCGCCCCCGGCGTAGACGCCGTCTGGTTTGCCCTCGGGCGAGAGCGAGCAGTTGTCGCCGATGCGGGCATTCTTGTCGATGATCGAGAAGTGAATCTTGCAGTTCTTACCGACGCCGATCTGGGGAATCCCCTTCGATGTGTTGGTTTTCTGGATATCCCACTCCTCGAAGAAGTCGGCGCCCATCATGATCACGTCCTCCATCTGCGTTCCTTCGTCGATGAATGAGCGCACTCCGATCACGCAGCGGCGGAGATTGGTGTCGGTGATGATCGACCCTTCGCCCACGACGACGTGATCGACGTTGCAGCGGTTCATCTTGGCGGGAGGAAGCTGGCGGGAGTGGGTGTAGATCTTTCCGGACGGATCGAAAAAATTGAACGGCGGGAGCGGCTGCGCCATCGCGAGATTCGTCTCGAAAAAGGCGCGCACGGTGCCGATGTCCTCCCAGTAACCCTCGAAAATGTAGGAATACAGGCGCTTTCGTCCCAACAGAGAGGGGATGACCTCCTTGCCGAAATCCTTCATGGAATTGTCCAAGGCCTCGGCGAGGGCCGCGCGATTGAACACGTAGATGCCCATCGAGGCCAGGCAGCGCTTTTCCTTGGACGGGCTCAGTTTTGCCTCGATCGCAGGGCTGACGGCCAAACCCTCGATGATCGCGGGGTCCTTGGGTTTCTCGACGAATTCGGTGATGGCCAGGCGATCGTCCACGCGCATCAGACCGAGCCCCTCGACCTTCGAGGCAGGGAATGCGATGGAGGCGACCGTCACGTCCGCGTTGGTCTCGATGTGCTGCGCGATGATCTTGCGGAAGTCCATTCGGTAGAGCTGGTCGCCCGAAAGGATGAGCACGTAGTCGTGCGAGAAGGTGCGAAAATGGACGAGGTTTCTGCGCACCGCGTCGGCGGTGCCCTGATACCAGTCGTTGGTCGATTCCGTCTGCTCGGCGGCGAGGATGTCCACAAACCCGCCTCCAAACCCGTCGAATTGATAGGTGCTTTGGATGTGCCGATGGAGCGACGCGGTATGGAACTGGGTCAGCAGGAAGATGCGATTGATACCCGAATTGATGCAGTTGCTGATCGGGATATCGACCAGCCGGTATTTACCGGCGAGCGGCACCGCTGGTTTGCAGCGCTCCATCGTAAGAGGGTAAAGGCGGGTGCCGCGGCCACCGCCCATGATTACGGACAAAACACTTTGAACGGTTGTCATGGAGAAAAGTCTCTATTGCCTTGTGGAAAGTTTAGACAGAACGCTAATTTCGCGAGCCAATTTAATCGCAAACAGCACCAAAACACATGTGTGGAATCGTCGGCTACGTGGGTAAGCACAAGGCGGCCTCAATCCTGATGGAGGGATTGAAGCGACTCGAATACCGGGGCTACGACTCGGCGGGCCTGGCCGTGCTTCAAAACGGCCGGATCGACTTGGTCAAGAAGGTGGGGCGGGTGGATGTGCTGGTGCGCGAGGTGGCGCGGCATCCGTTCACGGGGCGCTGCGGCATCTGCCATACGCGCTGGGCGACGCACGGAGGGGTGACCGATGCGAATGCGCATCCGCACGTGTCGAGCGACGGCAAGCTGGCCTTGGTTCACAACGGGGTCATCGAGAATTTTTCCTCGATCAAAAAATTCCTCCTTACCAAGGGATATACGTTCCTGTCGGAGACGGATACGGAGGTGCTCTGCAACCTGATCGCCTATCACTACGCGAAGGAGCCGGCTTCGACTCAGGGGCACAGCCGCTTTTTTGAGAGCGTGCGCAAGACGCTGCTCCACGTGGAGGGCACCTACGGCATCGCGGTGGTCTGCGTGGATTGTCCCGACGAGATCGTGGCGGCGCGCAAGGGTTCTCCGCTGCTCCTGGGCGTGGGCGACGCGGAGTATCTGCTGGCAAGCGACGCTTCGGCGCTGGTGAGCCGCACCCGCAACGTCGTGTACCTGAAGGACGGCGAACTCGTGCACCTCACGCCGACGGATTTTGCGATCACGACGATCGACCAGGCCGAGGTGGCACCGGTGGTCGACACGATCACCTGGTCGATCAAGGACGCGGAGATCAACGGGCACGCGCACTTCATGGAGAAGGAGATCTTCGAGCAGCCCGCGGCGCTCGAAAACGCAATGCGCGGACGCTTCTCGGAGGATGGCACCACCGCCCAGTTCGGTGGCCTGAACATCACGGCTGCGGACTTGCGGATGATCGACCGCCTCGTCTTCACCTCCTGCGGCACTGCCTGGCACGCGTGCCTGGTGGCGGAGCACCTGATCGAGCGCTTCGCGCGGCTTCCCGTCGAAGTCGACTACGCCTCGGAGTTTCGCTACCGCAATGCTCCGCTGGATCGGGACGTGCTGTTCTTCGTCATCAGCCAGTCGGGCGAGACCATCGACACCCTCGCCGCCCTTCGTGAGGCGAAACGAAAGGGGTACAAGGTCATGGCAATCTGCAACGTCGTCGGCTCTACGATTGCACGCGAGGCAGATGGCGGCATCTACCAGCACGCGGGCCCGGAGATCGGCGTTGCGTCGACAAAGGCCTTCACCTCGCAGCTGCTGATCGTGGCGCTGTTCGCGCTGTACGTGGCACGCCTGCGCGACATGAGTTTTGCCGATGGCAGCGCCTACGTGCAGGCCCTGAAGGGCGCGCCGGATCTGGTGCGCAAGGTCCTCGACCAGGCGCCGCGCATCAAGGAGATCGCCAAGCGTTACTCCCAGTACGGCGACTTCCTATTCCTGGGACGCCTCTCCCTGTTTCCAATCGCGCTGGAAGGCGCCCTCAAGCTCAAGGAGATCTCCTACATTCATGCGGAGGGTTATCCCGCGGCCGAGATGAAACACGGGCCGATCGCGCTGGTGAACGAGCAGTGCCCGACCGTGTTCTTCGTGCCGAAGGGCGAGATCTTCAACAAGCTCGTGTCCTCGATGCAGGAGATCAAAGCCCGCAAGGGGAAGATCATCGCGATCGTGACCGAGGGCTGCGAGATTCCTGCCGGGCTGGCCGACGAGGTCATCACGATCCCCGACTGTCACGAGGCGGTGCTGCCGATCATCGCGAGCGTGCCCGTCCAGCTGCTCAGCTATTACCTCGCTGTCGAGCGCGGCTGCGATGTGGACAAGCCGCGCAACCTGGCGAAATCGGTGACGGTGGAGTAGGGGCCGCCCGAGCGGCGGCCGGGGTCACTTCGATTTTGTCCGCAACGGCCGACCCTGCTGGTGCAGCAAGTCGCCGACCAGCTTTTGCACGACCGATTCCGCAGAGGTGCGCAGCGAAGCGGGCGCCACGTACCTGGCCGACGCGAGGGCCTTGCCCGAAAGCGGATCGCGCATCTCGATCGAGAGCGTGACCAGGTGGTCGGTGAAATCCCAGCTCCAGTGATCCCGGTAGTCGATGATCGCGTCGACGTGGTCGGGGATCATTGTCGTGGGACCGTTTTCCGCGATCTTCCCATCGGCCTTCAAAGCCTGGACGATCATGAGGTCGATGCGGTGATTGTCGTCGAGATTGCTGACCACAAAAATCCGCTGATTCCGGATCGGATCGACACCCGGTGCCACGTGCGCCACGTAGGTCGCACAGCCGCCCGCGAGAGAGATCAGGGCAAGCAGAACTGATAAGATCGACCAGCGCTTGATTTGCATAGGAAGTGAAAATGGATTGGGAATTGTTCTCATCGCAAGGACGGGAGACGCTTTTCTTTTTAATAAAGAAGATGATGGGGACCAGTAAATTGCGACTGCCTAGACCGCTAGTACTCGGGGTGAGGCTGCTCAAAATCTGACCTCAGAATGGCAAGAAACGGCGATTCTTCAAATTCGCATTAGATAGATTGATGCTTAGAACCGGGGATAGGTCGGAGTTTTAATACCCAATCGAACCGCAGCCACCCAACCCGTTACCTGGGCCCATCAACCTAACCCGTATATGAGTGTTCATATTCGCAAATTCCTAAAACCCTGGGCAATCACAGCCGGCCTGTCGGCGTGGAGCCTGGCCTTTGTCGCCTGTATGACGACCCAGCGACCGATCGCGGTTCCTGGACAAAACGGAGGAGCCAAGCTCGTCGGCATGAGCCAGTGCTCCCCCTGCCACGATGATGTCATTGCGAAGTTTGAGAGTTCCACGCACGCGCGTCTGATGGTGAAGGGCGCAGGCCCGAACACCGCAATTGGGTGCGAATCGTGCCACGGTCCTGGTAGTGCGCATGTGAAGGCTGGAGGCGGTCGCGGAAACATCATCGATCCGAAGCGTGACCCCGAGACCTGCTTCAAGTGCCATCTCGATAAGCGTGCCGAGTTCAGCCTCCCGAACAGCCACCCGGTTCTGTCGGGCAAGATGTCCTGCACGGATTGTCATGATCCGCACGGTGGTGACGCGATCAAGGGGCAGGGCGCCATGACGCTCAGTTCCGAGAACGAGACCTGCACGCGGTGCCACACCCAGGAAAAGGGGCCGTATATTTTTGCGCACAATGCGCTGCGCGAAGGCTGCACGGTCTGCCATAATCCGCACGGCACGGTGAATTCCAAGATGCTCGTCTCCCGCGACGCCAATCTCTGCATTAAGTGCCATCTTGAGCACCCGACCGTCGCCGGCAACGGCACGATCATCGCCGGTGGCGAAGATCACCGCACCCGCCTGCAGAACGGCACGTGCTGGAGCGCAGGCTGCCACGAGGCGGTGCACGGCTCCAACGCCAGCCAGGCCCTCCGTTACTAACCTTCGCCATCCCCAAGCCATGCACGCGAAAATTTCTCTCCTGACCCGCAATGCCGGTCTAGTGGCCGGTGGTTTGCTCGCCCTGTCGTCGGTTGCACTCGCAGACGAGGCAGCGGCATCCGGTGGCACGGACTCCATGCCGGCGTTCACCGACAATTACATCACGCTGTCCGCCCAGCAGTCGTCGCCCTCGGGTGACAAGGCCGCCTATCAGACGCATACCCGCAATTACAAGGAAGGTGTCTACGGCATCGAGGACATGCGTTTCGGCAAGAACCTGTCGAAGGACTCCTCCCTGCAGTTCGACGGTCACCTGCTCACGGGCACGGCCGACTACCTTGGCCGGTTCAAGCTCTCCAAGGACGACGTCGGCAAGGTCGAGGTCGGCTACAAGCGCTTCCGCACGTATTACGACGGTGTGGGCGGTTTCTTCCCGATCAACGAACAGTGGAATCCGCTTCCCAACGAGGCGCTCGCCACCGACCGCGCCAGTTTCTGGGCCGATGTGACCATCAACCTCCCGAACGCGCCCGTGTTCCACATCCGGTACACGAACGATCTGCGGAATGGCCAGAAGGACTCGACGATTTGGGGCGACACCGATCTGACCGGCATTCCCGTGTACAGCAACGGCAGCTTCAATCCGATCTCGTCCGACCGCAAGATTGTCCCGGCGTACATGCAGCTCGACGAGCGCCAGCAGACGCTCGAGGCGACCATGACGCAGACGTACAACGACACGACGGTCGAGCTGAGCGTGGCGGCCAACCGGATCGAAAATCTCGATACCCGGTACATGAGCCGCTATCCCGGCGAGTTGAAACCGTATCCCGCGATTCCGGCCAATCCGTTGTCCCTCATCCCGGGCACTGCGGTCAACAATCCGCTCTGGGGCTACGACCAGCAGGGGAACAAGACCGACACGATGACCTTCGGTGGCAAGATCGAGACGCAGCTCAATGAGAAGCTGTCCGTCTTCGCCGGCTTCCGTTATCAGCACGGCAATGGCGATCTCATCAGCGGCCGCATGATGAACATGACCGTCCAGACCAAGAACGGACCCGTCACAGCGGTGGGCGGTCGGCTCACGGTGGGGTACCGCGGCGCCTACACGTACCAGACGATGATCGGCGAGATGCGTCACGACGACTTTGCGAGCAACGTCGGCGCCCACATTCGTCCGACCAAGGATCTGTTCGTGGACGTAGCCCTCAAGGGAGAGCAGGTGACCACGGGCGGATTCAATGCCCTGACCTATACCGACACGCTGATCAACCAGGCCACCGGTGCCACGATCGTTCAGCCCTTTGTCGCGCCAAACAGCAGCCACTTGAAGGAGAATTCATGGATTCCCGAGATCGACGTCCGCTACATCGGAATCGAACGGGTCTCGCTCTATGGATCTGCCGATTACCGGTACACTCCTGGCAGCGACCGTGCCAGCAACATTGGCCTGAGCGGCAATGGCGTCGTGATCTTCCCGTCCTATTCGGGATATTCCGACAACGTTCGCGAGAATCACGGCCACTACAAGGTAGGTGCCAACTGGGTGGCCACTGACTCCCTCACGTTCCGCGCGGAGACTTTCTACAAGGATCATCGCAACAGCTTTGCCGACAACACCGGCGCGACCGGATTCTTCGTGCTGGGCTATGACTTCTACGGTGTGACGCTTTCGGCGATCACGAAAGTCATGCCGGCCCTGACGTTCACCACGCGTTACATCGGCCAGGTCGGGAAGATGGACGTCGCGACGGATACGACGGCCGACTACCAGTCGATGGACTCGAAGAATCACATCTTTGGCGAGACCATCGATTGGACGCCGAACAAGCAGGTCTATATGCAGGGCAACGTGAATGTCGTGTTCGACACGATCTCGACCTCATATCCCAGCGCCGGCGGCAACGCCAACGTCGTGCTCCAGAATTCCGACAACAACTATGTGGACGGAAACGTGGTGCTCGGGTTCGTGATGGACAAGGACACGGACGCGCAGCTCGAGGGCACGTTCTATCGGGCCAGCAACTACAATCCGGACTTCGCCTTCGCGACGGTGCCCTATGGTGCCGGAGTCAAGGAGTACACCCTGACCGCAGGGGTGAAGCACAAGATCTCCGCCAAGCTGGTGGTCAACGCCAAGGTTGGCTACTACTACAGCGAAAACGAAACCACGGGCGGCATGACCAACTACAAGGGGCCCCTAGCCTACGTTGGCCTGACCCAGGCCTTCTGATCGCCTTTGTTCTCACCGGCGTGGCGCCGGGGTTTGATCCCGACGCCGCGTCTTCGTTCTTTGCTCAGGCAACCCGGGCGAAGTCGTGCCAGGAGAGATTTTGGATGCGCGGCCCGCCCTCCGTATCATTTTTTGTCTATGAAAAAAGTCATCGTTACATCCCTGGGATTGATTGCTCTCGTAGCCTCGGCGAGTCTGCTCAATGCGGCCTCGGCCAGTGATAATTGGGACAACTATTGCGCCAAGTGCCACGGTGCCGACGGCGCGGGCAATACCAAGATCGGCAAGAAACTTCACGTGAAGGATTACACCGATGCCAAGTCGCTCGGCGATCATACCGATGCCCAGCTCGAAAAGGACATTCTCGACGGTGTGAAGCACAATGGCCGCGAGGTCATGAAGAGCTTCAAGAACGATCTCACCGCTGCGGAAGTGACTGCGCTCGTGCAACACGTGCGCGCCTTCTCCAAGAAGTGATCGCGGACGACACGCGTCGAATCCGACCGCCGGGGACCGCAAACCCGATTTAGGCGCACAATGCCTGTCCGTGGACAGGCATTGTTTCTGTCGGAAGCCGATCTTTTCGACGCCACGGTTCGACCGTCGGTTCGGCCCGGACGGAATCCTTCACCCGGCTCGGTTTAGAGCCTCCGCTAGCACTCCCTCCTTTTTCCCATGATTCCCGAAAAGCCTCAGCCCGAGCCAACGGGCACTGCGTCATCTTTTAGGAACTGGATCAGCCTTGCTGGATCGATCTTGGCGATCGGCAGCCTGTTCGCGTTCCTGTTTCTCGTGGCGATGGACACGATGGCGCGCCAAGGCAATCCCTACATGGGGATCCTGACCTACATCGTGGCTCCCGCGTTTCTGATCGCGGGCTTGCTGCTGATTGGAGTGGGTTGGTTGCTCCAGCGGAGACAGGCGGCGCGTTCTCCGAAGGCTGCCGTCGGGCTTTTGACACTCTCGATCGACCTCACCCGGCCTAGGGACCGGCGTCTCCTGTTCGTCTTCGGATCGGGTTCGATCGTGTTCCTGATGCTGACGGCATTCGGCAGCTACCAGACCTACCGTTTCACGGAGTCGGTTCAGTTCTGCGGCGAGACCTGCCATACTGTAATGGCGCCGGAATACACGACCTACCAGCAGTCGCCGCATGCCCGTGTATCCTGCGCCGAGTGTCATATCGGCTCAGGGGCCTCGTGGTATGTAAAATCGAAGTTGAGTGGTGCCTACCAAGTCTATGCGACGATTTTCAACAAGTACGAGCGCCCGATCCCGACGCCGGTGGCAAACCTGCGCCCCGCGCAGGACACCTGCGAGCGCTGCCACTGGCCCGAGAAATTCACGGGCAATCTGGATCGGAGCTACCAGCATTTTCTCAGCGACAAGAACAATACCCCCTACACGGTCCGACTCCTTCTTCGGGTCGGTGGTGGGCAGCCCGGGCGCGGCCCCTTCGGCGGCATCCACTGGCATATGAATGTCGCCAACAAGGTGGAGTATTATGCCAAGGACAAGCAGCGGCAGAACATCCCCTGGGTCCGCGTGACGGCACGGGACGGCAAAGTGACCGTCTACCGCACGCCGGATTTCAAGGGTGAGCCGCCAGCCGCGTCGATCCGCGTCATGGATTGCATGGACTGTCATAACCACCCCGCCCACATCATGAAGACGGCCAATCAGGTTGTGGAAAGCGGCATGGCGACGGGGGCGCTGCCGACGAACCTGCCGTTTTTCAAGCGGAACGCCGTGGATGCGATCAGCGCGAAGTACAAGACCGACGGGGATGCGATGACCGGGATCGCGAAATTCCTCGAGGCAAAATACAAGGACAACCAGGAGCTGCCATCCGCCATCAAGGCGCTTCAGGCCGGTTACCGTGAGAATTTCTTTCCCGAGATGAAGGCCGACTGGCGTGCGTATCCCAACGACATCGGGCACAAGGACTGGCTCGGGTGCTTCCGCTGCCACGACGACAACCATGTGAGCGCCGATGGGAAGGCAATGGTCAAGGGAAGCGACTGCAACATGTGCCATGTCATCCTTGCCCAGGGCAAGGGCGCGGACCTGCTCCGTCTGGCTCCGACCGGACTCACGTTCAAGCATCCGGGTGGAGAATTGGATCCGGACCTCACCTGCAGTGACTGTCACAACGGACGCAATCAGAAGTGAGCTCCGATTTTGCGCCACTCTGCACTGGCAGGGTGGCGGGGAGGGAGG
The DNA here is from genome assembly GCA_021780625.1 of bacterium. The sequence goes on from JAJXYI010000470.1 coordinate 15,727, forward strand.
GACGCTATCCTTCGTCCTTCCAGCGATCTGCGCCCCGAGTCCGGGGCACAGGAGAGCCTCACGGATGGCAAAACCAGGCGTACGGCGACGGGGATTTCTCCCTTGACGTGCGCGCCGCTTGCCCTAGCAAGGGCTGTTTCAAATTTCCCAACCCATTGACATGAGAGACGACTACATCAAGGAAGCGCTGAAGACGATTCACGACCCGAATGTGCTGATCAACGTGGTGTCGCGCCGCGTCAAGCAGCTCAGGCGCGGCAACCGCCCGCTGGTCGAGTCGCTCGAAAAGCTCGCGCTCGAGGACATCGCGCTGCGCGAGATCATCGAGGGCCGGATCAGCTTCGAGGCGGCGACTGCAGGCTGAACCGGACGCAAAACTGTCCTCTGGAAATTTCCGGCGGCGCACGACCTGAAAAGGCGGCGCCGCCTTGTTTTTTGGGGGGAGGAGGGATTGCGTTCGGCAGTCCCGTGCGTTTGCCTAGGGGACATCGATGGCTGCCAAGAAAGACAATAAGAACGGCGCACGCTATGCCGAGATCCGCAATGCCAAGGCATCGCGCGATTACTTCGTCGACGAAAAATTCGAGGCGGGCATCGCCTTGCACGGCACCGAGGTCAAGGCTATCAGGGAAGGCAAGGCGCAGATCAACGACGCGTTCGGTCGCATCGAAAAGGGTGAACTTTGGCTGCTCAACATGCACATCGCCGAGTACGCCTGGGGCAATCGTTTCAATCACGAAACCCGCCGAAAACGTAAGCTTCTTCTTCACCGGCACGAACTTCGAAAAATTGCGATGGCCCTGGACGCGGGAGGCCGGACGCTCGTGCCTCTGCGGATGTATTTCAAGGAGGCGCTGGTGAAGATCGAGGTGGCGCTTTGCACCGGAAAGAAACTCTTCGACAAGCGCGACGACTTGAAGAACCGCTCCGAGATGCTGGAGGCCCGAAAGGTGCTTAAGGCCAGGCGTTAGGGCTCGCTGATGAACGGAGTCTGTCGGCCAGGCCAGTTACGGTTGACCTCGGTGGCGAGGGCTTGCCAGGTGAAGGGCTTGTGCAGGATCGCACGGACCTCGGGCAGGTCGTCGAAACCACGCGCGGCCAGTTCCTCTCCGTGGCCGGTGATCATGATGAAGGGGACGTCTCTGAGAAAAGCCCTGGCGCGAGTCACGAGTTCGATCCCATTGATCGCCGGCATGTAATAATCGGTTGCGACCACTCCGACCTCAAGTTTGCGCATCGCCTCAAGTGCGATGAGGGGGTGGTTGAATCTGTGTACGGGACAGGCAAGGTGTTCGGTCATCAGATCGCCCAGGTAGTCCAGATAGGCGATTTCGTCATCGACGATGACGAGCGATTTGTGAGAGGGCGGATTCAAGCCGGGCGGGAATGTGCCCACCATTGTCGGCGCATCGAGAGAAAGGCTAAAGGACGAATCGCCTATTCCTTGTGTAAATTTTGCGCTTCGCAGCCGCGTGAAGCGTCGATGCGGAGGACGGATTTGGCAAAGTGGGTTGATCCCGGATGGGCGATGGGGACACTGGCGCCGTGCTCCACATCGTTCTCCATTGTCCCGAAATCCCGCAGAATACGGGCAACATCGGCCGAATGTGCGCGCTGACCTGTTCGCGGCTGCATCTCATTCACCCCCTGGGTTTCAGGATCACGGACCGCAATCTCCGAAGGGCCGGGATGGATTACTGGCACGCGCTCGACGTCCACGAGCACGCGAACTGGGAGGCCTTCCGGGCGAGCCCGGTGGCGCCGCAGCGCCTCTGGCTGTTCACGACCAAGACGGAGCGGAGTTTCTGGAGCGCGAGCTTTGCCGACGGCGATGGCCTGGTGTTTGGCAACGAGGGCTCCGGCGCGCCGGATTGGCTGCACGCGGCGATCGGCGATGAGCGCCGCGTCACGATCCCGCATGCGAATGCCACCCTGCGGTCCCTCAACCTGAGCACGGCGGCGGGAATCGCCGCCTACGAGGCGCTTCGGCAGATCGGCAATCTTCGCTAGTGCCCGGAGGCGGGTGTGCCGGTGCTGAAATGGCGTGCTGCGAACTTTAGAAACGCCGGCCAGTCGGGCAGGTCGGTGTGGCCGCCGCGATGGAGTCGGAATGCGAGGTCTCCCGACATGAGGCCTGCATCGGGGGCGGGCATCGTGTCCGTGTCCAGGCCTTTGAATCCGAGAAGACGATACACCGGCGAGGCGGCGACGCAGGCCTGGAATTCGCCGACGGGGTCCGACCACTGGTCCTCGGTCCCGCCGGTGACGAGGAGGGCGCGCGGAGCCACCAGGGCGATCAGTTCGTGCTGGTCGACCGGGAGACGATCCCAGTGTCCGGCATATTTCAGGAAATTGCCGGCCATCCAGTGGTATTCGGACGGGCCGCACACGTTGTCGACGGATTCGCCGACGTCGTGGCGGTGGAGCTTGGCGCCGCATTCGCCCGAGCAGCTCGAGTAAACCGCGGTCCATCGCGAGTCCAGCGCGGCGGCGAGCAGGGCGGCCTTGCCCCAGCGGGAATGTCCCTCGAGGCCGAGTGCGTGGCCGTCGATCGCCGGGAGCCGTTGCAGCAGGTCGGCCGAGCGGCTCAGACCCCAGGACCATGCCGCGAGCACGCCCCAGTCGTCGGGTTTGCGCGCGGCTCCGCAGTTGACCAGCCCGATGATGCCCGCGCGGAGTCCGGCGCCGGAGTCCTGTTGGAGCGGCTCGGTGGTGAACACGGCGTAGGCCCAGCCCCGGGCGAGCACGAGGTCGCGGGGAGTCGGCCCGGGCGGCGGGTGATAGCCGGGAAAGTGAAAGCCTCCATCGATCACGACGATGACGGGCACGGGCCCGCGGCGGCCGGGAGGCAGGGTGAGCGAGAGGTCGATTTGGGGCGTGGCGCGCGGGTAGGCGCGATTGTCGATGAGTCCGGTCCAGTGCGTGGTGACCGATCCGTCCGAGGCTTTTGCCGGCGCATCGGCACGCCAGGTGACGGCGGGCGTCCGCGAGGGAATCCGGCCGTAGATCTGGGATGCGAATTCCTCGAGCAATTCAGGGCGCCGAACCTTCCACCAGAGGTCGGGAGTGTCGACCCGGCGGCCGTCGTTGGTGCGGAGCAATGCAGGAAGAGGGTAACGATCGGCGCGGGCCTCATCATAATTGTTCCAGTTTCCCCAGCTGGACCGGACGATCGTATGCCCTGGCACGCCATCGGTCCAATTGTAGGGGCTGCCTGGGACCCGGGTGGTGTGGGGTGGGCGTTTGGGGTCGCTCTGCGGAGGGGGAAGCGTGGGCGTCGAGAGGCCGAGGCTCGCCATCGTGGCACTCCAGTCGGCCTGAGCGGCCTGCTGCATGCGCTGCCAGCGGGCTGCGCGGGTGGCGTCGGGCACGGAACTGGGGGTTGCGTTGGCCAAATAACAAATCAGCAGGAAGGCGCTGGGCAAAAGGGAGAGCCGGACGGGGAATTTCATGGGGGTGAGCGACCGATAATTCACCTGGGGCATCTCGCAAGGCGGACGTCGGTCTATAATTGGACCTGAAGCAGGGCGAGTGCGACGCGCCGGGGCCGACGCGACGGGATGCGGGCTCGGCGAACGATGCGTTTGTGGTGTCGCCGTGGCCCAATGCGGACGACTGTTCCGAGCTCCGAACCGGGTCAGCGCGGCGTACCCGCGGGGAAGGGAATCTGCTGCAGCTCCCGCGCTCGCAGGCAGGCGACTTCATGCCTGGGGGCGATGGCTTCGAGAACCGGCGGAGTAGTGCGGCAGGCGTCGATCGCGTGCGCGCAGCGCGGATGGAAGGGGCAGCCGGGGGGGGGGGCGTACGGAGAGGGCGGGTCCCCCGAAAGAAGGATGCGCGCGTCGGAGCCGGCCGTGGGATCCGGCACGGGGATGGCGCTCACGAGTGCACGCGTGTACGGGTGAATGGGGTTTCCGATCACCAGGCCGGCATCACCAATCTCGACGATTCGCCCGAGGTACATGACCGCCACGCGGTCCGACAAATGCTTCACGACCGACAGATCGTGGGAGATGAAGATGAGGCTCAGTCCGAATTCGCGCACGAGGCCTGAGAGCAGGTTGATGATCTGGGCCTGGATCGACACGTCGAGCGCCGAGACGGGTTCGTCCGCGACGAGCACGCGCGGTTCTAGGGCGAGTGCGCGTGCGATCGCGATGCGCTGCCGCTGACCGCCGGAAAACTCATGAGGGTATTTGCGCAGGTGCGCCCTGGGGATCCCGACGCGCTCGATCAGTTCGGTCACGCGGGCCGGGATTTCCGCACGGGGGCACCGATGGTGCACGGCCAGGGGTTCCGCCAGCGCGTCGAAGATCGTCATGCGGGGGTTCAGCGACGCATAGGGATCCTGGAACACCATCTGGATCCTTCCGCGAGCCCGTGTGAGAGCGGCTCCGTCGAGAGACAGAAAATCCTGGCCTTCCAGGAACACGCTGCCCTCGGAGGCCGGCACGAGGCGGAGGAGGGTGCGGGCGAGTGAGGATTTGCCTGACCCGGACTCGCCCACCAGGCCGAGAACCTCCCCCTCGCCGAGGAAGAACGAAACGTTGTCGACGGCGTGCACAACGTTCACATGGCGCCTGACGAGCAGCCCCGCGCGCCGGGAGAAACGGGTCGACAGATTTTTGACCTCGAGAATGGGGGCGGACATGGGGGCGCGGGGTCAGAAGGGAAGTTCGCCGCGTGCCGAGCGTGGGCAGGCGTGGAAATGGCCGGGTGCGGCGCTCACCAATACGGGGGCCGGGTCGATGCGGCAGGCCCCGGTTGCGTACTCGCAGCGTGGGGCGAAGGGACAACCTGGGAGGCGACGGGAGGGGTCGGGAGGGGAACCGGGGATCGTGGGGAGCGCGATGCCGCGCGGGTTGGCCGAGGGCAGCGAGCGTCGGAGGGCGCGTGTGTAGGGATGGAGTGGATGCGCGAAGAGTGTTTTGACTGGGGCGCTTTCGACGATTCGCCCGGCGTACATCACGTTCACGCGGTGGCAGAGATTTGCGACGACACCCAGATCGTGGGTGATGTAGATCACGGCCATGCCCGTCTCCCGCTGGGTCGAGCGGAGCAGGTCGATGATCTGTGCCTGGATGGTGACATCGAGCGCGGTGGTTGGCTCGTCGGCGATGAGCAGTTCAGGTCGGCCGATCAGCGCCATGGCGATCATGGCGCGCTGTCGCATGCCGCCGGAAAATTCGTGCGGATACTGCCTCAGGCGCCGTGAGACATCCGCGATGCCCACCGCCTTGAGCATCTCGCCTGCACGGCGCAAGGCTTCGCGCCGTCCGATGCGACCGTGGATCAGCAGGGGCTCCATCACCTGTTCCCCGATCCTGAGGGTGGGATTGAGGGCGGTCATGGGATCCTGAAATACCATGGAGATGCGCCGGCCGCGGAGCGAGCGGCTCTCGGCGGAGCTGCAGGACAGCAGGTCGATCCCGTCGAAGCGTGCGCTACCGCCATCCACGTGTGCCGGCGGGGTGGGGAGCAGGCCCATCAGCGCGGCGCAGGAGACCGACTTGCCGGATCCGGATTCGCCGACGATCCCGAGTATCTCGCCGCGGTCCACCGAGAAATCGACCCCGTTGACGGCGTGCACCACGCCGTTGCGCGTCCGAAACTGGATACGGAGATCGTTGACCTCGAGAAGCGGCACGGTCAGGCGGAGACGGACGAGAGTTGGCGAAGGTAGATCCGCTCCATCGCCTCCGCCATGCGCGGTACGGAGTAGCGGTCGGCGATGAGGGTCGAGACCTCGAGCGCGGCGGGGCGTGCCGCGGATGGATTGCGCAGCAGAGGTGCGAGTTCGCGCTGGAAGCAAGCGGCGGACAGGGGCTCGGGGGAGCGTCCGTGGTCGGCGAAGCAGAGGGCGCGCGCGGCCTCGAAATTGGAGCGGGTGACGAGCCCGAGAAACCCGGTGCGGCCGGCGGCGAGGGTCGGCGTGGCGCAGGCCATGGCCTCGAGGGCGGTGTTGGCGGTGCAGACGGCCACGGTGGCAAGGGTCATGAAGCGCTCCACGTCCCGGCGCGGGCCCACGAGGCGCGCCAAAGGGGTGGCGCGGCCGGCGTTGAGCCGCCCGACATGGTCGCCGAGCGCGGCGGATTCGGGGCCCTCTCCGACGAGCAGGATCTGAAGGCCAGGAAATGACTCCGCAAGCGCAGGGGAGGCATCGAGCAGGGCATGCCCCACGTCGGCTTTCCTGTTTGAGAACCGGCTGACGAAGACGACGACCGGGGCATCCGCAGCAAGTCCGAACTCGCTGCGGAGCGGGCCTGCGTCGATCCCCGGATGGAAGCGGTCGGTGTCGATGCCGTAAAACTCCAAGGATATCCGATTCCTCGATACACCGCCGAGCCAGGCTATGTTGTCGCGGTCTCCCTCACTCATGACGATCACCTCCCGGCTCCAGTCGCGGAAGAGCAGCTGCTTGGTGCGGGGGCGCGGGCCGTGCACGCTCATGAGGTAGGGAAGGCGCAGCTCCTTCGCGAGGCGGCGGCCGATGCGGGCCGAATGATAGTTGTGGGCGTGCACGAGCTGGTAGCCCGCTTGGCGGAGCTCAGGGAGCGCCTGGCGCCAGGATTTTGCGAGTGAGCCGACCTTGTGGAGACGGGCGCCGGCTTCGACGGCCTTCGATTCCCAGAGTCCTCCTTCGGTGAGGAGGCCGACCTTGTGCCCGCGCGCGACGAGGCCGGCGGCGAGTCGGTACAGATAGGTTTCCACTCCGCCGATGTTCATGTGGCGGTTGACAAGGAGGATCCTGAGCTCGGGCATGGCGCGGAAGGGAAGGCTACTGTGGAAGCGGCCGGCCAAGAAGCCTGTCGCGGATCACGCACAGACATTCGGTGAGGTAACCCGCGCCCTTGGCACCGCGAGTGATCCAGCGCTTTCCGCCGCCCGGGTTGAGAACGATGAAATTGAGCAGGCTGAGTGCCGCGCACATCAGCACGTGCAGGCAATAGGCGGGCACCCGCGAGATCAGCCAGGGCATGCCGGTGCCCGGCCGAGAACTGCGTTCGATGACGCGCGACCGGGAGGAGTCGAAGGCGTGGCGGAAGGCGTACTTGAAGGTGAGCCGGTTTGACGGAATCTGGTGCTTCAACCCGGCAGTGGGGCTGAACCAGATTGCATAGCCCGCGCGTTGGACGCGGCGCACAAGATCGTGATCCTCGCTTCCGGTGAGGCGATTCCCGAAGCGGCCGAGGTCCGTGCGGAAACCTCCGATTTCACTCAGGACGGATGCCCGGAAGGCGAGGTTGGCGGTTGCCGGCAACTGGGTCGGCTTGAGGGGGCCTACGTCCGTCCTGTAGTTGAATGGCTCCCACTGCCCCTCGAGCCACCGGGGGAGTCCGTCGGGAAAGTGGGGGATGACCTCGCCGCCGACGGCTCCGACGCGCTCGTTGCCGGGGCGGAGAAACGGCTCGACGATCGCGGCGAGCCAGGTCCCGTCGCCGAGCATGTCGTCGTCGGTGAAGATCACGAGTTCGCCGCGGGCCTCCGCGATGGCCCGGTTGCGCGCGTAGCTCGAGCCCTGCTGCTCCTCATAGATGTAGCGGGGCGCCTTGGGCGCGGAGGCAAAGGACTCGACGACGGAGCGGGTGTCGTCAGTGGAACGATTGTCGACGATGATGAGTTCCCAGCGGTCGTCCGGGTAGTCCTGGCGCGTGAGGAAGGCGAGCGTCTCGCGCAGCCATCGGGCGCGGTTGTAGGTTCCGATGGCGACGGTCGCGAAGGGAAGGCGGGGTTGGTCGGCGGCCATGGTTTTGGATCAGCGCTCGACGGGTTTGCCGGTGAGCCGGCGACGCATGACGAGCACGGCTTCGGAGACGTAGCCGGCCGATTTCGCGGCGCGGGTCAGCCAGCGTTTGCCCCAGCCCCATTGGAATGTGACGAAGGCCAGAAGGCTGACGAAGGCGCAGATCGGGATGAGCAGCGTGTAGAGGATCACGCGGGAGATGAGCCACGACGTGTAGCCCGGGAAGGCTGCACGTTCGACGACGCGGGAACAGGAGGCGTCGTAGAACAGCTTCATCATGTAGCTGAAACGCAGGCGGCTGCCGGGCACGACGTGCTGGAGGTCGGCAAGGGGGGTGAACCAGAACCCGTAACCCGCGGCCTGGATCCGTCGCATGAGATCGTGGTCCTCCCCCGCGGTGAGACGGTTGGGCAGTCGTCCGAGGTCCGTGCGGAAGGTCCCGACCTTGTCGAGCACCGTCCGTCGGATCGCGACATTGGCGGTCGAGGGAAGCTGGTTGCGCCTGAGCGGGCCGACGTCGGTGCGGTAACCGAAATTCGTATACTGTCCTTCGATCCACTTCGGCAGCCCGTCGGGGAAGATGGGAAAGACCTCGCCGCCAACGACGCCCACGGACTCGTTGCCGGGGCGAAGGAAGGGTTCGATCATGTGGCGAAGCCAGTCGGTCCGGCCCAGCACGTCGTCGTCGGTATAGACGATGATCTCGCCCTTCGATTCGGCAAAGGCCCGGTTGCGGGCGTGACTCGAGCTTTGTTTGGTTTCGAGGAAATATTGCGGCGGCTTGGGCGCTTCTGTGAACTCCCCCACGACCTCGCGGGTGTTGTCGGTGCAGTTGTTGTCGACGATGATAAGCTCGTAGCGATCGAGCGGATAATCCTGCCGGGTGAGGAACTTGAGCGCCTCCCTGAGCCAGTGCGCGCGATTGTAAGTGCCTATCGCGACGGTGACGAAGGGAAGGGTCGGTGAAACGGAGGAGTCTGCCATGGAAGCGGGGAGGGAACGAAGCAGTTTCGCCACCAGAAGGCCAGCGCTCAATGAGTGCCCCCCCGGGTGCTGCAAAGCCTCCATTTCGGGCTGGCAAGCGTGTTGCATCAAGGCGGTGCACCTATAAGGTGGGCCGCATATTCCCATGGTGAACCTTCCTTCTTTCCGTTTCCCGAAGTGGGTGTTCGTATGGATCGGCGTGATCCTGGCCGCCGGAGCCATTTTCATTTACGTGCTGGCGCCCTGGTTGATCAGGCGAATCCTTGTGCGTGAAGTGTCGGCCGCGCTGCAGCGCCCGGTGGAGATCGAGTCGGTTTCCATCAATCCGTTCCGGCTTTCAGTCGGACTTTCGGGCGTCAGCGTGCCCGATGCAGATCATTCCGAGCTGCTCGGATGGGACAGGCTTGTCGTGAATCTTTCGGCCGCTTCCCTGTGGAACGGTTCCTGGACTTTCGACGAGATCCGGCTGACGAAGGGGCGCATTCACGTCGGTGTTTCGAGCGACGGACGGCTCAATCTGGAGTCGCTGCTGAAGGGCAAGACAAAGGGCGTGGCCAGCGTAAAAGCCGGCGAGGAACCGTCCGCGCCGCGTCCGATCGTGATCTCGAAATTGGTGCTCGAGGATTGCGAGGCCTCGTACACCGACGCCTCCAAGGGAGCTCATTTCGCCTCCCGCCTGGGCCCGATTCAAGCGGTGTTCAAGAATCTGACCACCAAGAATGAGGAATCCGGCGAAAGTTCGTTTTCAGCGTCCACGGAGCTCGGCGAGCGTCTCTCGTGGCATGGTCGTCTGCATCTGCAGCCCATGTCCACCAAGGGGCGCCTTGAATTGGACGGTATCCGCCTTGCGAAGTACGCGAGGTACATCGAGGCGGTGGCGCCGGTTCGGGTGCCATCGGGGCTGCTCACGTTGACCGTCGACTATGCCGCATCATTCGGGGTCAGGGGCGTAGAGGCCTCGGTGAGCGGCGGCAGGCTCGAGGTCCGCGACCTGTCGGTGGCCAATGCGGGATCGGCCAACGATCTGCTGGACGCCTCGGCGCTGCTTGTCGAAGGGATCCATGCAGACACCTCGACCCACACCGCAGGAGCGACCGACGTGCGTCTCACCTCTCCCTCAATCACGCTCAAGCGATTTGCGGACGGACGCCTCGACCTGCCGGTCACCCCGGTCGTAACCGTCCCGGGTGCACCTGCCGCCGTCAGTCCGGCATCGGCGCCATGGACCATCCGAGTGGGCTCTGTGAAAGTCGACGGGGGAACGGTCGCATTCACCGACGCATCGACGCGCCGTCCGGTGTCGCTCAATCTCGGCGGTCTTGCGTTGGCTGTAACCGATTTTTCGACCAAACCGGGCTCCCGCTCCACCGTCGACCTGTCTTTTAAGTATCAGGAAAAAGGTGACGTACGGATCCACGGAAGCGTGGGCATCGATCCACTCGCGGCCGACCTTGATGTTCACGCCTCAGGTATCGAACTGCCATCAGCGGGACCTTACCTGGCGCCCTTTGCGAATGTCGAGCTGACTGAGGGAGCGGCCCGGGCGGCAGGGCACCTCACCGCGGCGGTCGGTCCGGATGGACGTCTGAACGCCACCTGGAAGGGCGACGCGGGGCTTTCCGGTCTGGATGTGGTCGATCCCGTGGGATCGGAGCGGCTGGTGTCGCTCGGCGATCTCGCGGTGAACGGCATGAACCTCAACCTGGCTCCGTTGGCCGTGGACATTCGATCGGTGGTGTTGAAGGACCCGTCGGTGCGAGCGGTCATGCTGGCCGACAAACGTCTGAATTTCGCCACGGTACGGCCCGCACGGTCGGCTGCTGCGGCGTCACCTGCGGCACCGACCGAGGGTACGCCCGCCCCGGTCGTCGCGATCGGGAGCTTCGAGGTGAGCAACGCCCGCGTTTCATATGAGGATCGTTCGTTTACGCCGGGGTTCTCGCTGGTCCTCGATCATTTGGACGGTCGTGTCGACGGGCTTTCTTCAAAGGACCTCGCAAGGGCCTCCGTCGACATCGGGGGCGATCTGGGTAGCGCGAGGCTGCAGGTCAAGGGGCAGATCAACCCGCTCGCGAAGGATGTCTACTCGGACGTCTCGGTCAGGTGCAACGGCATCGAATTGCCGCCGTTCACCCCATATTCCGGCCGATTCGTTGGTTACACGGTCGCAAAGGGAAAGCTCAGCTTGAACCTCCGATACCGCATCTCATCGAACGAATTGATTGCCGAGAATCATGTAGTGCTCGACCAGTTTTACCTGGGCCAGCCGGTGCCGAGTCCGGAGGCGGTCAAGCTGCCTGTGAAGCTGGGCCTGGCTTTGTTGAGGGACCGCAATGGCAGGATCTCGGTGGATCTTCCGATCCGGGGGAACTTGGGCGATCCGGATTTTCGCTACGGCAAGCTTGTCTGGCAGGCCGTGGGCAACGTCCTTGTGAAGGCCGCGGCGTCGCCGTTCTCCCTGCTCGCGGGAATCGTGGGCAAGAAGGAGGACCTCAGCCGGATCGACTTCGAACCTGGACGCAGCGTGCTGGGCGCTGAGGCCCTGCAGCGGTTGAACGATCTTGCGAATGCCCTGCGGGAACGCCCGGATCTGACCCTCGAAATCGCTCCGGCGACGTGGACCGCCGCCGACGACCGTGGCCTGAGGGAAGTCGCGCTGGAACGCGAACTGAGGGCCATGAAGTGGAGGGACCTCTCGAAGGAGGGACAGGCGCATGGCGACATCTCGTCGGTGACGCTGACTCCGGCTGAGTTCGAGCGGTATTTGACAATCGCCTACACAGCGGAGCATCCCGCCGGGGTTGCCGCTGCGGCGGCGAAACACCCCGCAGAGGCGCCGGCGGCGGCCGCCGCGCCGCGCACGCGGAAGGATTCGGAACGCACGCTCGCGATCTGGCGGACCCTGGCGCGGCTGCTGCATTTCCCGACGCGGCATGCTCCCGCGCCGACCGCCCCGGTGGCTGCGCCCGCGACCGCCGTGGCCGCGACTCTCTCGGGGCCCAGCCTCGTGGAGATGCGCGCGGCCTTGCTGGCCGAACAGAAGGTGCCGCAGATCGATCGCGAGAAATTGCTGGCGGACCGCGAGGCGCGGATTCAGTCCGTGTTGACGACTCAGGGGGAAATTGCCCCTGGACGCCTGTTCCTGGTGAATGCCGCCGCGGCCGGCACGGCGCGAGCGTCCGACGGGATTCCGAGCGTGCGTTTTACGCTGCGGTGAGCGTCATTCGATGAGGCCGCCGCGTCGCTCCATGAGCTTCGCCAGCTCACCGGGTCGGTCCATGATCCGCCAGCGCTGGTGAAGCCAGAGCCACGATGCGCACAGGTTCTCGTCCTCCGCGAGCATTCGCTCAAAGCGCCGATTGAGAGCCACAGTGACCCCTTTTTCGGTGCCATCGGATTCGACCGGGACGAGGTCGATCTCGAATCGCCAGAATCCGAGCCGGCGGGTGAAGATGATGCACACCTTGGCGCCTGAGCGTTCGACGAGCATGCCCGGAAGCGGAGTGGTGGAGCATTCGCGGCCGAAGAATTTCGTGAGATATCCGTGCGACCCCGCGCTCTGGTCGAACAGGATGCTCGCGGCTCCATTTCGCTGGAGGGTGTGGAGCGCGGCGTGGAGACCCGCCTTGCGCGAGATCATCCGCACACCGAAACGCTCGCGCGTCTTTCGCAGCCAGTCGTCGAGTGAGGGCGTGCGCAGTGGACGATAGATCGTAACGATCTCGGTTTGGGAGAGCGACGGGGAGACAAACAGCCGCAGCCAGGTGAGGCCCTCCCAATACGCGAGGTGCACGGTGGCGAGCACCACCGGATTAGGATGAGTCGTGAGCTCCTCGCAGTAGCTGCGGGTTGCGGCCGAGGCGGAAGCCATGCGGCGGATGCGGGCCTCGTCGAAAAAAGGTGCGGCCAGCGAAAGAAAACCGGTTTCGACGACCCGCACGCACGAGGTGATGGCGATCCGTTTGTGCCAGGCGCGGTCCTTTGAGGGAAACGACTGCCCCAGGCTGGTGAGCATCAGTCGCCGCCGAGCCGGGTAGCCGTAGTAGAGGAGCGTGCCGAGCGCTTTGGAGGCGGCGGCGAGTGCGAACTCAGGGCAGTGCGCGACGAGCCAGCCGAGAAATTGGACGAGAGGAAGCATGATCGGTTTGCGGAGCCCTGGAGGGGGCGCATTTTGTGATAGCCAGTCCAGACAAATGCCGGAGACTCGCCGCCGTCAAAGTCTGTTTTCCGCCGCCATGAGTCCCGCACATGCCCCAAAGTCGATTTGCCTAGTCCGCCTCTCCGCGTTGGGCGATGTGGTGATGGTCGTCCCGCTCGTGCGGGTCCTCCAGGCCCGCTGGCCGGAGGCGCGAATCACCTGGGTCATCGGAAAGGCGGCGCATCCGGTCGTCGCCGGTCTCGCTTCGGAAGGCGTCGAATTCGTGGTCATCGACAAGCCGAGGCGCCTGGGCGACTACCGGGCGCTCTGGCGAACCTTGAAGGGACGGCGGTTCGACGCCGTGCTGTGTCTCCAGGCCAGCTGGAGGACCAACCTGATCTATCCCGGGATCGCGGCGAAACGGAAAGTCGGGTACGGGCGCGACCGGGCGAAGGATCTACATCGATTCTTCGTGCGCGAGACGCTGCCCGACTCGCCGCCGCATCTCGTCGATGGATTTCTCCAATTTGCCGAAGCGCTGGGTGCCGTGGTTCCGCAGCGAGCTGATTGGCGCCTGCCGATCGACCCGGAGGCGGACGCGTGGTGCGGGCGCATGCTGCCGAACCAGCCCTTCATCGCCGTGAGCGCCTGTGCCAGCAAGCCCGAGCGGGACTGGCCGGCTGAGCGGTGGGCGGAGCTGCTGCGCCGCGTGCATGAGCGCTGGCAGCTGCCGACCGTGCTGTTTGGGGGGCCAAGTCCACGCGAGGTGTCGGTGGCTCGTGAAATCGCCGCCGGTTCGGGCGTCGCGGTGCTCGATCTCGTGGGGAAAACCAGGATCCCGGAACTCGTCGCGGCGCTGTCCCGCTGTCGGCTCCTGGTCGCTCCAGACACCGGTGCCGCACACATCGCAAACGCGTTCGGTCGTCCGGTCGTGGGTCTCTATGCCGTCGCTCCCGCAAGTAGGACCGGACCCTATGGGAACCTTGGATTCTGCGTCGACAAATTCAGCCAGGCCGTGCGTGAACTCCAGGGCCTCGACCCGGCGTCGGTCCCCTGGGCGCACCGCGTCCATGACCCTCGGGCCATGCAATTGATCACAGTAGACGAGGTTTTTACCAAATTCGATTTGATCCTGTCGCGTGGCGAAACCTAGTTTCCGAGCTGTTGTCGTTCCCAGCTATGCCGCGCGTCCTCATCATCAATCCCTCTTCCCTTGTAGAAATCGTCCACGGACTTCAGGTCGCGACGTCGATGAAGGCCCAGTGGTCGAAGGCGAAGGACCCGCTTGTGATCGATTGGGTCGTGCGCGACATCTATGCGCCCCTCGTCTCGGCGTGCGAGGCGGTCGACACGACTTACGTGTTCAAACGTTTCGGATCGACGCTCGATTTTTTCCGGCTTGTTCGCGAGCTTCGGAAGACCCGGTACGATTTTCTTTTCGACTTTCAGGGGTTGCTGCGGACAGGCCTTATGACCTGGCAGGCGCATGCGAAGCGCAAGGTGGGGCGGGCCAACGCGCGCGAGGGCGCCTCCACCTTCTACGATGAGAAGGTTCCACTCCCACCGCTCGGGCGACGCAGCCACAAGCTGGATATCCTGCTTCAGTTCTGTACGGTGCTCGGACTTGAACCCGTTCTCGCCGGCGAGCTTCATTTTGAGGGCGTCGAAAAACTGCGCCTGAGTTTCATCGAAGGTCGCCGCGGCGTGAAGCCGGTGGTGATGTTTCCCAATGCCCGCCGCATTGAGAAGAACTGGTCGGGCTACAAGCAGCTCACGAAGCTCATCCTCGAGGCCGACAAATCGCGCCGCGTGATCTGGGCGGGCAACGCCTATATTCCGGACAAGGGCTCCTTTCCCGGCGAGCGGTTCCTGAATCTCACGGGCAAGACCAGTCTGCTCACGCTGCCCGCCCTCGTGCATCGGGCGGACTGGGTGATCGCCAACGACAGCGGACCCATGCATCTCGCGGCGGCCTTCAACGTGAAAACGCTCGGGATATTCGGGCCCTCCGACCCGCGCATCTGGGGACCTTATCCGGCCTCTTCGCCGACCAACCATATCGTCCAGGCCCCGGTGGGGAATCTCCAGCTACTGCAGGCCAAGGAGGTCTACCTCCGGTTTCAGCAGTACGACAAGGGCGGGTAGGCCGGTCCCCGGCGCCGCATTGGATCAGCGTTGCAGGACCGACGCGGCGCGATGGAGGAGTCGGAGAGTCACTCCGTCGCCAGGGTTGCGCACAAGCACCTGCAGGCCGGCGCTCAACCCGTTATTCAACGGAAGGGGTATTTCGAGTACGGGCAATCCGGCGAGGCTGGCCGGGGCCGCGAGTTCGAGGATCCGCGTGCGGTCGTAAGTCGCACACGCCTCATGTCGTGGCGCGGCAGAAGGAACCGCAGGAAGCACCAGTGCGTCGTGGATTTTAAAATACGCCTCGAAGGTCGCCCGAAGTCTGTCCCGTGTCTCAACGGCCCTCTCGAGATCGTCGGCACTCCAATTCCGTCCGCGGTCGATTCGTGCCCAAACCTGCGGACTGTAGCGACCCCGCATCGATTCAAGCCAAGGTGCATGGACCTCTGCGGCTTCACGGCTGGTCAGCACCGAGTAGGCTTCGCCGGCGTCGGTGATGCTCGACCGCAGTTCACGAGCAGTCGCCGAGTCCGGCGCCTCGGCAAACTCCGGCGCAAATCGATGGCAGACCTCCCGCACTTCGGGGTCGAGCCGACCATAGTCCAGAAAACAGGCGCGGACGCCGCCTTCGGACTGAGCGACATTCAACGCGGTCCCGAGCACGGTCGCCATGTCTTCCGCCGTGCGCGTGAACCAGCCGGCCGTGTCGCAGCAGGGAGCGAGCGGGAACGCGTCGCTGATCCAGGCGTGACCGGGCACCTGTCTGAACCCGTAGAGGCCGCAATAGGCCGCTGGCACCCGCACCGAGCCGCCCGTGTCGGTGCCCAGCGCAAGAGGGACTATGCCTGCGGCCACGGCTGCCGCCGATCCGCTGCTGGAGCCGCCCGTGGTCCGCCCCGGGGCGATGGGATTATCACAGTTTCCGTAGAATGGATTCTCCCCGGTGAGGCCGTAGGCAAATTCATACAGGTGGGTCTTTCCCACGAGCACCGCACCGAGCGAACGGAACGCCTCGATGAGGTGCGCATCGCGCACGGGGAGAGGGCGGACCTCGCCCAGGAAGGCGGAGCCCGCGCGGGTGGGGTGGCCGCGCACGTCGAAGAGGTCCTTCGCGACGTAGGGCACTCCGGACAGCGGCCCATCCTGGCAACCCGCGGCACCGTACGCAGCGATTTCCCCGACAGACGACAAGCTGGCGAAGACCGCCGTGCGTTGATCGACGCTTAGATTCAGTTGGAACCGGCGGTGCACCTCCGCGGCGAGGTAACCCGGACCCCGCTGCGCGAACTCGCGCCAGGCGGCGATCGTCATCGGTTCGAGAGGGAGACGGTGTTGCGGGAGCGGCACGGACACGGTTTTGTGCGACGTTGCCCCAAATGTCCATCCGCCCGCAGGACCGTACCAGGGTGCGCGCTTTTTGTGGCGTCGGGTGCGGAAATTTGGTTCACCGGATCCGATGAATCCAGAAACCAGACTAACGGAACTTGGCCTCGCACTGCCGCCTCCTCCGCCAGCGGCGGGAAGTTATGTCCCTGCGGTGCGCACAGGAAACCTCCTCTACTGTTCCGGCATGCTTCCGATGATGAACGGGCAACTCACGCACGTGGGCCAGGTGGGGCGGGAGCAGACCGTGGAGACGGCCGCCAAGGCTGCCGAGGTCTGCGCGCTGAACACGCTTGCCAACATCAAGGCCGCTGCCGGCTCTCTCGATGCGGTGGCTCGGATCGTATTCGTGAACGGTTTTGTGAATGCCGTGGACGGATTCGCGGACAGTCCCGCCGTCATCAATGGCGCGAGCGACCTGCTCGTGAAAGTGTTTGGCGATGCCGGTCGGCATGCGCGCGCCGCTGTCGCGGTCAATGGACTTCCGAGGCGCGCCACGGTCGAAGTCCAACTGGTGGTTGAGCTAAAGCCCTGAATTTGGAGCGAGTCCCGCGCGTGCGCCCGGATCGGAACGCAGCGCGGCGACCGGCAGATCTGATAAGCGATCCTTATCAGTCTGCAAAATGGGAGCGGGGGTTAACACCCAGAACGGGTAGGGAATGAACCGGGGCGGAAATCGCTTCACGGAGGGGAAGATAATTCCGATCATCCGATTGGGAACCCTCCCTCCGTGAAACAAATATTAGGATACATCATTGCAGGATTTATGACCGCGATCGCCTCGTGGGCGCAGACGACGGTGATTGCCCAGCCGATCGCGGACGCCCAGGGCAATGCGGCGTTTGAGATCGTCCGGGTGCTTCGCGTGGAGGGCAAGTGGAAGACCCCGCCGCGTCCGGGAATGCTTCTTTATCCGGAAGGGCATCAGAAGGCCTATCCGCTCGGGCGGTTTGGCGAGGCGGTGGTCATCGCGTTCGAGTACAACGGGAGTTACCAGCATTGGTGGGGGTATCACGTGTACAACGGGTACATCCCGGGTCTCAACGGTGAGGCGCTCGGGGATCTGATCCAGGAGGTGGTGCACAAGGCGGCGCCCGCCGCGCCGGTGTCCCCGTTGGCGGCGAAACCGCGTGAGACCCTGGTGCAGCAGGACGCCAAACTCACCGTGCCTGAGATTGGCCGGCTGCGGAGTCTCAATCCCAAGCTTTGACGCGAGGGTCGGCGCCGGGCTGTGGCCGCGGCGCCGTACGCACGAAAATCAAGGGAACAGTCCCCTTCGCTGCTTGGCCTCGGCCACACGCGCGATGCCGAGGGTCTGGGCCGCGAGCCTGCGACTGAACTTGTATTTTCGCTTCTGGTAATCGACCGCCTCTTTGGCGCTGTCCAGGATTGCGTAGAGCTTCGCGATCACTTCATCGCGGGTCCAATAGAAGTTCTGCAGGTTCTGCAGCCACTCGAAGTACGAGACGATGACGCCCCCAGAGTTGCACATCAGGTCGGGAATCACTTCGATATCGTCGCGCTCGTCGATGACTGCGTCGGCCTGGTTCGTGGTGGGACCGTTGGCGCCCTCCGCGAGGATCCTGCAACGCAGGCGACGCGCGACCTCGGGGGTGATCACGCGCTCGAGGGCGCAAGGCGCGAGGACGGTGCACTCGAGGCCCAGCAACTCGTCGTTGCCGATTGCGTCGCCGCCATCGAAATCGCGAAGCACGCGATTGTATTTCACGTAATCGACGGCTTTTTCGATGTTGATGCCGGACGCATTGTAGATGCCCGTGGTGTAATCGGAGATGGCAATGATCCGGAGGCCCTGCTTGGAAAGGGCGAGGGCGGTCTCGCTGCCGACGTTGCCAAAACCCTGGATCGCCACGGTGGCCTGGGAGTGCGGGATGCCGAGATCCTTAAGGTAACGCGTCACGAGGTAGGCGACCCCCGCGCCAGTGGCTTCGCGGCGTCCGGCGGAACCGCCGACGGAAATCGGTTTCCCGGTGACGACCGCAGGTTCGACGTGGCCGCTGTGGCTGGAAAACGTATCCATCATCCAGGCCATCACCTGTTCGTTGGTGCCGACATCAGGAGCGGGGATATCGAGGTGGGGTCCGATGAATGGAATGAGCTCCTGCATGTAGCGCCGGGCCAGCCGTTCGAGTTCGCCCTCGGAGAGGGCGCTGGGATTGACGATGACGCCGCCCTTGGCTCCGCCGAAGGGGAGGCCGACCAGGGCGCACTTCCAGCTCATCCACATGGCAAGCGCGGCGACTTCGCCGATGGTGACATCCTGGTGAAAGCGGATGCCGCCCTTGGCGGGGCCGTTGGTGAGGCTGTGTTGGACGCGGTACCCTTCGAACACCGTGACAGAACCGTCATCGCGGCGAATCGGGAGAGCCATGGCCATGCAGCGGCGGGGGTATTTGGTGCGATCGCGGAGGTCTTCGGGGAGATTGATGGCGTCGGCGGCTCGATCGAACTGCCGGCATGCCATGATGAAGACCTCGGAATTATAGAGGTTGGAAACAATGACCTTCGACATGGAGGTTTTTGAAAGGACGATGCTCCGGCGTGAGGGATGGGGCAATTCGCCACCGATAAGTGGTTGTACGGTTGAAGCATGTGCATCGGTGGTTGAAAAAACGCCGAATTGGGAAATGACTCGGGGCGATGAGCGAACTCCAGCAACAAGCGACCGTGTGGCTGCTGAAGAAAGCGACTGGGGTGGTGGGGATCCTTGTGATCATCCTGGGCGCTGCCGGCGTGTGGAGTTACCTTCGTGATACGGTGAACCTGGAAGGTCGGCGGCAGGAGGTCATGCAGGTGCTGACAGGGGAACGTCATCGGCTGATGGAGGCGCGGGCGAAAGTGGTTGAGCGCAAGGCGGCCGAGGAGAAGGAGAGGCAGCTGGAGACGGACCGAAGTGCGACGGCGACTCGTGCGCTGCGGACCCTTGGCGAACTCGAGAGCCCGCTGGAGCGGTGGTTTGGTTTGGGGCGGGAACCGCAAGGCTTTGCCGCGCGCAAGACTGCGCTTCAGAAGATTCGCGCGGCTTCGGAGGCGCGGGTACGGCAATTGAGCGAGGATTTGAAACTCGAGGATTACACGATCGAGGGGCTCGATGTCGCCGTCGGCAAGGTCGACCGTCGCGTGGGCCTGCTGCAATCGTCGGAGCCCGCGGTGGTGCGTTATCTTCGTGCGGCGTGGGAGCGCACGCGCACCTATGTGTTGACGGCGCTGGCGGCGTGGCTACTCGGGCCGTTACTTGGGAAGCTGTTGTTGTATTTCGTGGTTGCTCCGCCTGTGTCGCGCGCGAAACCGATCAAATTTTCCGAGGCGTTGTCGACGGGCGTGCAGGTATCCGGTTCGAGCGCCGCGCTGGATGTCGGGCTGGGGGAGGGGGAGTTGTTGCGGGTGAAAGAGGTCTTTCTGCAGGCGAGCGACGAGGGCCTGAGCAAACACATGCGGTGGATGTTCGATTGGCGGATACCGTTTGCTAGCTGGGCGTGTCGGCTGGTCGAGCTGATCGAGCTGCGCCATCCGGGGGGCGGCGGCGAATATCGCGTGACGATTGCGTCGTCGGAGGAATCGTCCACGGAGTTTGCCCTAGTCACGGTTCCGGAGGGCGACTCGCTGATCGTGCGTCCGTGGTTTCTCGCGGGCGTCGTGCTGTCGCAAGGACGGCGGTTGAAGATACGGAGGAGGTGGGTGTTGGCGCGATGGCAGGCCTGGATGACGCTGCAATTCCGCTTTTTTGAGTTCGAGGGACCCTGCCGGCTCGTGTTGGCGGGATCGCGGGGGATTCGGGTGGAGACGCTGGCGCTGCCACTGGACCGCATGACGACCCGGGATCCGGCGCGACGTGCGAACCAGCAGGCGATCATCGGATTCACGCCTGGGCTCGAATATCGTCCGGTGAGGGCCGAAACCTTTTGGGCCTATTACCGGGGCATGAATCCGCTGTTCGACGAGCTGTTCGTGGGACGGGGGATCTTCCTCTGTCAGGCGAGTGCGGGAGGCCGGGTGCAGTCGGGTGCGCGCTTTTGGCAGCTTCTTTGGAGAGGAATCCGGCGCGCGGTCGGACTTTGACGACCGCGTATCAGGCGGCGGTGAGCACGGCGTAGTTGCGCTTGCCCTTGCGGAGAAGCAGATACTTTCCGAAGAGCAGGTCAGTGGTGGTCGCCTGCCGGGCGACTTCGCCGATGCGGACATTGTTCAGATAGATGCCGCCGGATTCGAGGTCCTTGCGGGCCTGTCCCTTCGAGGGGGCCAGCTTGGCGTGGACGACGAGATCGATCACGGAAATCCCGGAACCCTGCAGCCGCGCAAGATCGAGAGGCAGGGTGGGGATTTCTCCGACGACGTCGCGGAAGAGGTCTTCGGAAATGCCCTCCAGACCGCCGCCGAACATGATCTCGCTGGCGCGACGGGCATCGGCACAGGCGGACTCCCCGTGGACGAGCGTGGTGAGCTCGCGGGCGAGGGCTTTTTGGGCGCTGCGTAAACCGGGACTGGCCAGAAGCTCGGCGGCGAGGGCATCGATTTCCTCCTTGGAAAGGAAGGTGAGAACCTTGAGCAGCTTGATGACGTCGGCGTCCTCGGACTGAATGAAGAATTGGTAAAATCGATACGGGCTGGTGCGCTTGGGGTCGAGGAAGACGGCGCCGGACGCGGATTTGCCGTACTTAGTGCCGTCGGACTTCGTGAGCAGCGGGAAGACGAGGCCCCATACGGTGGCGTTCAGCTTGCGGCGGCAGAGTTCGGTCCCGGCGGTGATGTTGCCCCACTGGTCGGTGGCGCCGACCTGGAGTTCGCAGCCGAAAGTCTTCCGGAGGTGATAAAAATCATAGCCCTGGAGTAGCATATAGCTGAACTCCGTGTAACTGATGCCGTTTTCGCGGTCCTCCATGCGGGCGCGTACCGATTCCTTGGCAACCATCCAATTGACGGTGAAATGTTTTCCGACATCGCGGAGGAATTCCAGGAAGCTGATGCCAGCGAACCAGTCGGCGTTGTTGACGAGTCGGGCGGGATTTGAAGCGACGGTGAAGTCGAGGAACTTGGAGAGCTGGGCCTTGATGCAGGAGATGTTATGCTCGACGAGGTCGGCCGTTTGAAGCTGCCGCTCGCTGGATTTGCCGGAAGGGTCGCCGATCATGCCCGTGGCGCCGCCCGCGAGCGCGATGGGGTGGTGCCCTGCGAGCTGGAATCGGCGCAGCGCGAGCAGGGGCACGAGGTTGCCGACATGGAGAGAGTCGGCGGTCGGGTCGAAGCCGCAATACAGCGCGGTCGGACTGCTTGCGAGACGCTGCGAGAGCGCCCCGAAATCCGTACAGTCGGCCGAGAGGCCGCGCCATTGGAGGTCTTCGAGGATGTTCATCGTTGGAAGGGCGGGTGATACACGCAGCCCAGCGCGCCAGTCAACGGCGCTTTATGATCCGGCGCCGCGGTCGCGCGGCGTGCTGTTACCCATCACCCGGGAGCCAAAATCCATTTGCGCGCGGCCAAATCCGGCCTGTAGTTTAGCGGTTCATCCCGGGGCTTCGTGCAAGCGCGGCGCCGGGGCTCCTAACCTCATTCCTTGTTCATCATGCCCATTCACGTTGGTTCCAAGGCTCCCGATTTCACTCTCAAGGCAAAGGTTGCCGACGGTCTCAAGGACGTCCGTCTCAGCGATAATTTCGGCAAAAAACAGACGGTGCTCCTCTTCTTCCCCCTGGCGTTCACCGGCGTGTGCACGCAGGAAATGTGCGATATCTCCAACGGCCTGGCGGGTTACTCGGGCCTCAACGCCGAGGTCTACGGGATCAGCGTGGACAGCCCCTTTTCGCAGGAGGCGTGGGCCAAGCAGAACAAGATCGGCGTGACGCTGCTGTCCGATTTGAACAAGACCGTGACGAAGGCCTACGACGTGGTCTTCCCTAATCTCGCGGGTGTCGGCGACACCAGCGCCCGGGCGGCGTTCGTGATCGGCGTGGATGGCGTCGTGAAGTATGCCGAGCAAACGCCCTCGCCCAAGGATCTCCCGAATTTCGAGGCGGTGAAGGCCGCCCTCGCCAAGTAGGCATAAAGCCTCCCGGTCCGTCACCCTGTCATGACGAATCGCGGCGTCGCCAGCCCTGTCGGCGCAGGCGCCGCTCCGTCATCCCAACCGCACAATCTCTTCATGAGCTCACTCCCAAATCCGTTCAATACCCTGCAAACTTTCCGCGCAGGCGGAACCGAGTACCGCTACTATTCCCTACCTGCCCTGGCAGGCTCTGGTCACGCGGTGAGTCGTCTGCCGGTCTCGGTCAGAATCGTGCTCGAGTCGCTGCTGCGCAATTGCGACGGCAAGCGGGTGACGGAGCAGGCTGTGAAGGACCTGGCGACCTGGAAACCGAACGCTCCGCGCACCGAGGAGGTGCCCTTCGTCGTCGCCCGCATCGTGCTCCAGGATTTCACGGGAGTCCCGCTGCTCGTCGACCTCGCCGCGATGCGCTCGGCGGTCGAGCGGCTGGGGAAAAATCCGAAGATCATCGAGCCGCTGGTGCCCGTCGACCTCGTCGTGGATCACTCCGTGCAGGTTGACTACAACGGCACGATGGACGCCTACACGAAGAACCTCGAAATGGAGTTTCGTCGCAATCGTGAGCGCTACCAGTTCCTCAAGTGGGGCATGCAGGCCTTCGACACCTTCAAGGTCGTCCCCCCGGGCATCGGCATCGTGCACCAGGTCAACCTCGAGTACCTTGCCAAGGGCGTGATCCGGGATTCGAAGGGTACGGTTTATCCTGATACACTCGTCGGAACGGACTCGCACACGACAATGATCAACGGCATCGGCATCGTTGGCTGGGGCGTTGGCGGCATCGAGGCCGAGGCGGGCATGCTCGGCCAGCCGGTCTATTTCCTCACGCCCGACGTGGTCGGCGTGCACCTCACCGGCAGTGTCCGCGAGGGCGTCACGGCCACGGACGTCGTGCTGACCCTCACCCAGATGCTTCGCAAGGCGAAGGTCGTCGGAAAATTTGTGGAGTTTTTTGGTCCCGGCTCGGCTTCGCTGGGTGTGGTCGACCGCGCGACCATCGCCAACATGGCGCCCGAATACGGGGCGACGATGGGCTTCTTCCCCATCGACGCTGAATGCAGCCGCTACCTGCGCGCCACAGGCCGCATGGACTCAGACATCGAGGTTTACGAGGCCTACTACAAGGCACAGGGGCTCTGGGGCATGCCGCAGAAGGGCGACATCGACTATTCGCAGACCCTCGAACTCGATCTGTCGACGGTAGTCCCAAGCCTCGCCGGCCCCAAGCGTCCGCAGGACCGCATCGAGCTACCGAAGCTCAAGAATGAGTTTGTGACGGCTTTTGGAAAGGCGGTCGCCGAAAACGGCTTCGGCAAAAAAGCCGGGGAGTTCTCGACCGTCAGGGCCGAGGTGGCCGTCGAGGGCCGGGGCACGGCCACGATCGGCCACGGCAGCGTGCTGATCGCCGCCATCACGAGCTGCACGAACACGTCGAATCCGAGCGTGATGCTTGCGGCCGGGCTGGTCGCAAAGAAGGCCGTGGCAAAGGGCCTTACGGTGAATTCCGCGGTGAAGGCCTCGCTGGCCCCCGGATCCCGCGTGGTCTCGGACTACCTGGATCGGTCGGGGCTGCAGCCCTACCTGGACAAGCTCGGCTTCAATCTCGTGGGCTACGGCTGTACGACATGCATCGGCAATTCCGGACCGCTGCCGCCCGCGATTGACGAGGCGGTCACGAAGAACGATCTGGTCGCCGCCTCGGTGCTCTCGGGCAACCGCAACTTCGAGGCGCGCGTGCACCAGAACATCAAGGCCAACTTTCTGATGTCCCCGCCGCTCGTCGTGGCCTTCGCGCTGGCGGGCCGTGTGGACATCGACATGTCCTCTGAACCTCTCGGTGTCGGCAGCGACGGCGCGCCCGTTTTCCTCCGCGACATCTGGCCCACGATCCAGGAGGTCCGCAGCCTCATGGAGTCGACCCTGAAGCCCGAGGTTTTCCGCCGGCTCTACACCGACTTCGCGGCGCAGAATCCAAAATGGAACGAGATCCCGTCGACTGTCGGCAACGTCTATGGCTGGGACCGCTCCTCCACCTACATCCAGGAGCCTCCGTTCTTCGAGCGCTTCGGCATGAAGTCCGGCAGCATTGCGGAGATCAAGGGCGCCCGCCCGCTGGGCATCTTCGGGGACTCGGTGACGACCGACCACATTTCGCCCGCAGGCTCGATCAAGCGTACGTCTCCAGCCGGCAAATACCTGCTTGAGAACGGCGTGTCCTTTGAGGACTTCAACAGCTACGGTTCGCGTCGCGGCAATGATCGCGTGATGACTCGTGGCACCTTCGCAAACGTCCGCATCAAGAACCTCATGCTCGGCGGCGAGGAGGGCGGCAACACGCTGCTCCAACCGGAGGGCACCAAGCTCTCGATCTACGATGCGGCCGTGGAATATCGCACGCGCGGCATTCCGCTGGTGATCGTGGCGGGGCAGGAATACGGCACGGGCTCCTCGCGCGACTGGGCGGCCAAAGGCACGAATCTCCTCGGCGTGCGCGCCGTCGTGGCCCAGTCCTTTGAGCGCATCCACCGCAGCAATCTGGTCGGCATGGGCGTGCTGCCCCTGCAGTTCAAGGATGGCACCTCGGCCCAGACCCTCGGTCTCACCGGCAGCGAGGTCTTCGATGTACTCGGGCTGGACTCCTCGCTCAAGGCCCAGCAGGACCTCACGCTGCGCATCACCCGCAAGGACGGCACCGTCGACGATGTCCGCGTGCGCTGCCGCATCGATACGCCTATCGAGATCGAGTACTACCAGCACGGCGGAATCTTGCCGTACGTGCTGCGCCAGATCCTCTCGCGCTGAATTGCGATGGTTTCACCAGGGACCCGGGCAAGGAATCCCAACACCTTCCCCGGGTTCTGATCTTGCGTCCCCCCTGCGTCTGGAGTCCGATCTGCCCCCGCTTCATTTGACCATGGCCGACACAGTCAAGCCCACGTTCCTCGTCGATGCCTACGCCGATCCGGTACTGATCCGGATTGAAGGACGCGCGTCGTTTCAGAACTCGGCCAGCCTCAGGGATTTCATCTCCGAGATGGTGCGTCAGGGGAAGCGTCGCCTCGTGATCGACTTCCAGCAGTGCACGAGCATGGACAGCACCTTTCTCGGTGTGCTGGCCGGAGCGGCCCTGGAACTGCGCAAACAGCAGCCCGCGGGCAGCCTCGTGCTCGCCAGGATGAGTCCCCGCAACCTGGAGCTTGTGCGAAACCTTGGCTTGCACCGGCTCCTGACGATCGACGCAGGGGAGGCCGCGCTGAACCTGAACTCGACTTCGGCCACGCCTCTCGCGAAATCGGCGGAGATGACCGAAATCGAGCACGCAAGACTCGTGCTCGAGGCGCACGAAAACTTGGTCACCGCAAACGAGAGCAACCAGAGTAAGTTTCAGGACGTGCTGACCTTCCTTCGCAGTCGGGTTCAGCAGGGGTGAGGGAAAGGAGCGCGCAACGGGCTTGCGCGCTGGAAATCGCCGCTTCATCACTCGTTTGCAAATACCGCGGAGTGCAGACCGTTTCCCAGATTCGATGAATTCCGCGACGCCGTTCCCTTCACGTACCCGATGCGATCCAATTCCGACATGACTTCGCTCGAGCCCCAGGGAAACGCCGGTGCGCCGAGGTGGATGCCACTACGGGAGGGCGGGCAATGACGCTGAGTATCCTGCTCTATTCGCTGGTGGCCGTGGTCCTGCTGTTCGCGTGGTGGTGGAACCGGCGCGAGGCGCTCCGGCTCGAGGCGGAAAACGCCCATCTTCAGCAGGAAAAACGTGTGGTTGTGGAATTCATGCACCACATGGCCACGGCCCTGGACGACAGTCCCTCCATGGAGCTGCTCATGCAGCGGATTGTCCGCGCCGCGCTCGACAGCACGGGCGCCACCTCCGCCTGCCTGTACGAGCGATCGTCCGACGACCGCCTGCGGGGCGCCGCCGTCGAAGGGCTCTTCCCGCCGCACCGTCCCATTCCCGACGCGGCCAAGGACCGCCTCAGCACGCGGGCGAAATTCCTGGAGAACGTGTTGCGGTCGGAAACCCTCGCATTGGGGGAGGGGATCATAGGGCAGGTTGCGGCGTCCGGGACCGCGGAACTGGTGCGCGAGGCGTCGGAGGACCCGCGCATCGTGCGCCACGACGATCCGGCGCTCGCGATCCGTTCTTTCATGGCCGTGCCGCTCAGCTTCAACCACCAGTGTTTCGGCGTGCTCGCGCTCGCGAACCCCGCGAACGGGCTGCCTTTTGGACAGACCGATTTCGAACTGGTGTGCTGGATCGGCGAACAGGCGGCCCTCGCGCTGCACAACGCGGATTTCCTGAATCTTCACATCGAAAAACAGCAGATCGACCTGGACCTGGCGCTCGCCAGCAACATCCAGCAGATGATCCTTCCGTCCCGAGCGCCAAAGGCCGCCGGTCTCGACATCGATCTGCGGTATGCCGCGGCCCAGAAGGTGGGCGGCGATCTGTACGATATCATCGAATACAGCGACGGGCGCCTCGGCGTGGCGGTGGCCGACGTCTCCGGTAAGGGAATACCGGCCTCCCTGTTGATGGCGATGTGCCGCAGCTACCTGCGCCAGATCGCACCGCGCCACGACTCCCCAAGCCGCGTGCTCATTGAACTCAACCAGACGATGCAGGGCGACGTGCGGCCCGGGATGTTCGTCACGCTGGTTTATGCGATCATCGATCCCGGTATAGAGATCATCACCTATGCGCGGGCGGGGCACGAACAGCCCCTGATGGTGCGGCATGTGGCGGGGGCCGGACACCCGAAGGTCCAGTTTCTCGAGTCGGAGGGCATGCCCATCGGGATGGTGCCCGACGAGCTGTTCGCGGCGAACATCTCCGACGGCTGCATCGATTTTCGCACCGGCGACGTATTCATGCTCTACACCGACGGCATTACCGAAGCGCCGAACGAGGAGGACAAGGAGTTTTCCGGAGCGAGGCTTGCGGACGTGGTGTGCGCGATGCAGGGACGGACCGCGAGCGAGATGAACGACGCGGTGCTGGAGACCGTGGCGCGTTTCGTCGGAACGCGTACCCAGCGCGATGATTACACCCTGGTGACGGTGAAGCGGCCGTAGCCCGGGCGGTGCGCGGCGATGCGCCTCCGCAAAGCGGGGTTGCCTTGGAGCCCGGGGGCTTTCTCACTGATCGGACGCATGTCCCACGACGCGATGAAAAGCCCGACCCTCGACCGCTTCAGCCTGCCCGATGCTTCCGGCCATTTCGGCAACTACGGCGGGGTTTACGTGCCCGAGACGTTGATGACGGCCCTCGACGAGCTGGCACACGCCTATGAGAAGGCGAAGGCGGATCCGGCCTTCCAGGCCGAGCTCGCACATCATCTCAAGGAATTCGCCGGGCGACCGACGCCGCTGTACTATGCCTCCCGGCTCACGGAGCTTTGCGGCGGAGCCAAGATCTATTTCAAACGCGAGGATCTTCTTCACACCGGCGCGCACAAGATCAACAACGCGCTGGGCCAGGCTTTGCTTGCGCTCAGGATGGGCAAAAAGCGTGTGATCGCGGAGACCGGCGCCGGGCAGCACGGCGTGGCGACGGCGAGCGTGTGCGCCAAGTTCGGGCTCGAGTGCGTGGTTTACATGGGATCCGTCGACATGGAGCGACAGGCTCTGAATGTGTTCCGCATGCGACTCATGGGCGCGGAGGTTCGCGGCGTCGATGCGGGGCAGAAGACGCTCAAGGAAGCGATCAACGAGGCCATGCGCGACTGGGTGACCAATGTGCGCAGCACGCACTACATTCTCGGCACGGCCTACGGCTCCCATCCGTATCCGATGATGGTGAGGGATTTTCACCGCGTGATCGGACTCGAGGCCAAGGAACAGATCCTGGCCCGCGAAGGCCGGCTGCCCGACGAGATGATCGCTTGCGTGGGCGGCGGCAGCAATGCCATCGGCCTGTTTTTCGAGTTTCTCGAGGAGCCCGGGGTCCGGCTGATCGGGATCGAGGCGGGTGGCCGCGGCATCACGCGCGGAGATCATGCGGCGCGGTTCGCAGGCGGGCGCCTTGGGGTGCTCCAGGGCTGCCAAACCTATCTTCTGCAGGACGGTGACGGGCAGATCGAGGCGACGCACTCGGTGAGTGCGGGACTCGACTATGCCGCCGTGGGACCCGAACATGCGTTTTACCGCGAGCGTGGGCGGATCGAATTTGGCTACGTCACCGACGACGAGGTACTCGAGACATTCCAGCTCTGTTCCCGCGTCGAGGGCATCATCCCCGCGCTCGAATCGACCCATGCGCTGGCCCACGGTCTGAAACGGGCCCGGGCGCTCGGGAAGGACAAGATCATCGTGGTGAATCTCAGCGGGCGAGGTGACAAGGACGTGCAGCAGGTCGCGGCGATCCTCCAGGGCAGGAAGCTTTGAGCGTTCGCAGGACGGACTGGGGGCATTTTTAGCGAGGATGAAGGGGATAAATGTGGGGTGGTTTGGGGTGACCGTAGCACGTTGAATCGCTTCACTCAAAACTCGGACTGGTTTCGAGATTGCCGAAACAATCGGTACTCAGTCCGCGGCCTGGCCGCCCTCGATCCCTGTAGGATTTCCTTCGAGGCAGATTCCCTGTTCGCGAGGGACTGCATCCAGCAAATTGGGGTGGCGTCCCGGCGCTATCCCTGGAAAGTGAAGCGATGCGAAGCATGACCGGCTACGGCCGCGCCACGGCCCCCCTCGGAACCGACACCCTCACGGTGGTCATCAGTTCCGTGAACCGAAAGACCCTGGATCTCGGGGTGAAGCTGCCTTCCGAGTGGGAGGATCTGGAGGGAGAAGTGACCGACAAGGTGCGGCAGCATGCCAGCCGCGGGCGCATCGACGTCACCTTTGAAATCAGCGGCTCGACCGATGGCTCGGGGCCTGCGTGGGACGACGAGGCGGTCGCCGCGGTGTTGGAGAGGCTGGGAACCTTTGCCCGGTCGCGGGGATTGGGCTTCGAGCCGGATGCGCAGCTGCTTTGGCAGATCGCCTGCTCACAACGCAATGAACAGCGGCTTCCCGCGGTGGAGACTGCGAAGGCGGCGGTCATGACGGCGCTGTCCGAGGCGCTGCGTTCTTTTGCTGCGATGCGCGCGAGAGAAGGCGAGGCGCTGCTGGTGGATTTTCTTGCCAGGATCGAGACCCTCAAGCGCCATCTCGAGGGTGTCACGCTCCGGGCGCCTTCTGTGCCCGCGAGTTACCGCGAGCAGCTGATGAGGCGCCTGCGGGAAGCCGGCCTTGAACTGCGGGTGGACGACGAACGCGTGCTGCGGGAAATCGCGCTCTTCGCGGACCGCTGCGACATCAGCGAGGAGATCACGCGCTTCCGCAGCCATCTCGAACAGTTTGACGCGCTCCTGCGGGGCAAGGGCGAGATCGGTCGAAAGGCGGAGTTCATTCTCCAGGAGATGGGACGTGAGACCAACACGATGGGATCGAAGTCGAACGACCTGACCATCTCGCGCCATGTGATCGAGATGAAGAACGAGCTCGAACGCGTGCGCGAGCAGATCGCCAACGTCGAATAGCCGCCCGCGGACGGCGCTCAATCCCCCGCGCGAAAGAGCGCGTTCATGCGATCCGTGAAGATCTGCGGTGGCCGCACGGGCCGGCCCGCGCGGTCGATGAAGGCGTGCACGGTGAAACCGCTGCAAAGCAGCTCTGTGTCGCGATAAACTTGATACTCGATCCGGATCTTGAGCAGCGGCTTCTCCAGGAGCCTGGCGACAACCGTGAGGACGTCGTCGTAGCGCGCGGGCCGCTGGTAGCGGATTCCGATTTCGAGGACAGGCAGGAAGAAGCCGTCGGCCTCGAGCTGGCGGTAGGGCAGACCGTGCTCGCGGAGCAACGTGGTCCTGGCCATCTCGAACCAGGGTAGATAGTTGCCGTGATAGGCGACGGCCATCTGGTCGGTCTCGGCATAGCGGACCCGGACTTGCTCGCGCGTCTCGATCATGGTCCAGGAGGAAGCGCCACGGAGCGGGCGGGGCAACTTTTTTAATCGCGGAGCTCCGCGGCCTGCGGTGAGGTAGCGTCGATGTCCAATCCCGGCCGCGTACGTAAGCTTCGCCTCGATGAGCTTCTGGTTGCCAGGGGGCTCGCGGAGACGCGAGCCCAGGCGAAGGCGCTGGTCATGGCCGGCAAGGTGCTGCGGGGGACCGAGCGGCTCGACAAGCCGGGTCGGGAGTATCCGGAGGACGTGGACCTGCGTGTCGAGCAGCCACCGCGATTCGTGAGCCGCGGAGGCGAGAAGCTCGCGGGGTTTTTGGAAAAACATCCCGTGGACCTTCAGGGGGCTGCTGTCCTGGACGTCGGAGCCTCGACTGGTGGATTCACCGATTGTTGCCTCCAGGCCGGTGCCGCGAGCGTCGTTTGCGTGGACGTTGGGCGCGCACAGCTGCACGCCCGGCTGCGTTCCGACCCGCGCGTCACCAACCTCGAACAGGTCAATGCCCGCCACCTCGGACGGGGCGACCTTCCGCGGGACCAGTTTGACGTCGTGGTGATGGATCTCTCGTTCATCTCACTGCGTCAGGTGTTGCCCGCCGTGTGGCCGTTTGTCCGACCGGGTGGCAGCCTGATCGCGCTCGTGAAGCCCCAATTCGAGGCGGGCCGAGAGCAGGTCGACAAGGGGCGCGGCGTGATCCGCGATCCGGACGTTCGGCGCGCGGTGCTCGACGGCATCCTCGCGTTCTGTGCGGGCGATCTTGCGGGGGCGTTGTTGACGGGGTGGATCGAATCGCCGATTTCGGGCGCCGACGGAAATCTCGAGTACCTGATCGGCCTGCGGCGGACGGAAACCTGAGACTTGGCGTGTGCGGCGGCGGGGCCTTGCGTTTTGGCGGTCGCTGGCTTGGCTGGACCCTCTCGACGCCCCCCAGCATGAAACCCCTGAGCCGCATTGCCTTTGTAATCAACACCGGAAAATCCGGCGCGCCTGAACTCGCGTCCGATCTCCTGCAAATCGCGGAAAAGGAAGGCGTGACGACCCTGGTGAACGCACAATTTCCGCTCGCCAACGGGTATTTGAAAGGATGTGACGCGTGCTGCGTGATCGGTGGCGACGGCACGCTCCTTGGGGTGGCGGCCGAGGCGGCCAGGGAACAGGTGCCGATCATCGGCGTGAACCGCGGCAGCCTCGGATTCCTCACGACGTATTCGGCAGAGGAGGCGAGGCAGCATTTCAAGGGCATTCTGGCGGGCAGTTACCGCCTGGCCTACCGGTCGCTGCTGACGTGTTCCGCGGGATGCGAGTGCAGTGAATACGCGTTGAACGACGTCGTCGTGAAGGACGAGGTGAACTCGCGGCTTGTCCGGCTGGAGGTGTTTGCGGGCGACGAACTCGTGACGCAGTACGTCTGCGACGGCCTCATCTTTTCGACGCCGACCGGCTCGACGGCCTACAACCTGTCGGCCGGGGGGCCCCTGATCCATCCCGAGGCCGACGTGATCGCGATGACGCCGATCTGCCCGCACACGCTGAGCAATCGTTCGATCATCTTCCGACCGGACGTGCGTCTTCGTGTCTTCAACCGCACGCCGCGGGCGAAGGTCCAGGTGTCGGTGGACGGGCAGCGAACGGTGGTCCCGTGCACCGACGGCCCGCTGGAGATCGGACTTTGTGCCGGGCGCCTGCCGCTGATCCAGCGTGCCGACTATTCGCATTTTTCGGTCGTGCGCACCAAACTCGGCTGGAGTGGGGCGATGAACGCGCAGACCGGAGCTGACATCTGAGGGGAGGGTGCGGGCGCTCCGTCTCAAGAACCTGGCGGCCATATCTCCGCGCGACGAATCAGGATGCCGTCAGGCAGGATTGCGCCGTCGTTGGGACGAAGTGCCTGCCGACCTATGGGACGTTCTGCGACGGAACGTCCGGCATTTCGGGGGACTGAGCCGGCCCGGCGAGGGTCAGCAGGAGTCGAAACTGAGCCTCGTCGATGATGGGGACGCCGAGCGTGCGGGCCTTCTCGAGCTTGGAACCGGCCTCTTCGCCTGCGAGCACGTAGCCGGTCTTCTTGCTCACGCTACCGCTGACCTTGCCGCCGGCGCGTTCGATCAGGGTCGTCGCCTCCTCACGCGACAACGTGGGCAGGGTGCCTGTGAGCACGAATGTTTTCCCGGAAACAGGCGAACCGGTTGCCGGTGCCGGCGCGGGTGGGGCGGCTGGGTGGAGGCCGGCATCCTGCAATTCGGCGATCGTGGCGCGGTTGGATTCGAGTCCGAGCCACGACAGGATGGCGGCGGCGGTTTTTTCGCCGATGCCCTCGATTCCGATTAGCGACGTCGCGTCGGCGGCGGCAAGCGACTCAAGGGAGCGGAAGCGGCGAGCGAGATCCTTGGCCGCGGCAGCGCCCACCTGCGGGATGCCGAGCCCGTGGATCACGCGCCAGAGGTCGGCGCCGCGCCGCGCCTCGATCGCGGCGATGAGGTTTGCGGCCCAGACTTCGCCTGATTTCTTCAGCGGAAGCAGGTGCTCGATCTTCAGGCGGAACAGATCGGGCAGGGACTTGACGAGCCCGCGGCTCACAAGCAGGTCGACGACCTCCTCGCCGAGTCCGTCGATATCGAGACAGGCCCTGGAGGTGAAATGTGCGATACGCCGCCGGACTTTTTCGGGACAATCGGGGTTGGGACACCGCCACACGACTTCGCCTTCACCACGTTCCGCAACGGCCTGGCAGACCGGGCAATTCTTGGGAAAATCGTAGGGCACCGACGTGGGTGGACGTTTTTCGAGAACCACCTGCACGACCGCGGGAATGATTTCTCCGGCCTTTTCAATCAGCACGGCATCGCCCACGCGGACGTCCTTGCGGGCGATCTCGTCCGCGTTGTGAAGGGTGGCGCGGCGGACCGTGGTTCCTGCGATCAGCACGGGGTCGAGTTCGGCAACGGGCGTGAGCGCGCCGGTGCGGCCGACCTGAATCGTGATCGCCCTGATTAGGGTCTCGGCCCGGTCGGGAGGAAACTTAAACGCACAGGCCCAGCGCGGGGAGAGCTTCCGGGCGGCCTGACCCTCGCCGCGAAAACCTGCGACGCGCTGCTGATCGATGCGGTCGAGCTTCACGACAGCGCCGTCGGTTGCGTAGGCGAAGTCCCGCCGCCTCCGGTCGAGTTCCTGCACGGCGGCCCACGCCTCGTCGATCCCTTTGACCGCGGCCCAATGCTCGACGGTTGGGAGACCCCAGGCAGCGAGCTGACGCTGAAAATCCGATTGAGAGATCACGACCTGAGGCTCGCAGAATCCCATCCCGTAGACGACGATCCGGAGCTCGCGCTGGGCGACCTCACGGGCATCGAGCAGCTTGAGCGTGCCGGCGGCCAGATTTCGGGGGTTCGCGTAGGGTTCCAGGCCGTTCTCCTCTTGGAGCTGGTTGATCCGCTGAAACTCCTCATAGGTGAGATAGATCTCGCCGCGGATTTCGATCACATCTGGCAGGGGAAGCCCCGACAGTTCGTGCGGAAGGGTGCGAATGGTACGGACATTGGCAGTGACGTCGTCGCCTTCCTCGCCGTCGCCGCGTGTGATGGCGCGCACGAGGCGACCATGCTCGTAGGTGAGGCTGACGGCGAGACCGTCGATCTTGGGTTCGACCGTGTAGGCCAGCAGATGATCGCCGAGAAGTTTCACGAGGCGCTCATGGAATTCGCGCAGCTCGACCTCGTCGTAGGTGTTGTCGAGAGTCGTCATCGCCTGACGGTGACGCACGCGGATGAAGCCCTCGCTGCGATCGTCGCCGATCCGGCGGGTGGGGGATGCGCCGCCGGCGAGTTCGGGATTGGCGAGCTCCAGGCGTGCGAGTTCAGCCTTCAGCGAATCGTAATCAAAATCCGCCAGTTCCGGCTGCGCGCGACGGTAGTACAGCTCGTCGTGGCGGGCGATTTCCGCCCGGAGCGCGGCGATGCGGGAACGGGGATCGTCGATCATCATACGTCGGTGGGCTGCGTTTGCGGAGGAGGGCAAACCGAGGGAGAGGGGACGAAAATGAGAGGGGAGTCCCCGGAATCGAGGAGTTCTGCGGCGATGCCGTAACGCAGGTTGTAGAACGAATGAAGAAAGGAATTGAAGCCCCCTAGATCCGCCAGAGCGAGCATGGTGGCGAGCGCGGTGGGGAAGACGTCGGCGCGCGCCGCGGCGAGGCCCTTGATCTCGGTCGGCCGACGTTCGAGTGGGAGTGCGGCGACTTGATCGAGAAGGCGGGCGAGTTCGTCGCGCGTGACGGTGCGGGGGGAGTCCTGGAGTTTACATCCCAGCTTAGCGGCCCGGATCACGCGGGCAGTGGTCATGGTTCCGCCAGCGAAAACCGCAGGGACGGCGCTACCGAAGGGAAAACCGCTGCCTGCGAGGATGTCGCGCGTGTGCGAGCAGACGGCGTCCAGTTCGGAGACGGACACGGGGAGTTCGGGTGCGGCCACGAAGCGTTCGGTCAGTCGCACGCAGCCGAGCGGAAGACTGAGGGCGGCGGTGATGCGCTGGTCCCGGAAGAACAGGCACTCGAGACTGCCTCCGCCCAGATCGAACACGTAGAAATCCCTCAGCCCGGTGAGCGCGGGATCGGAGAGCAGGCCCCTTCCGATGAGATTGGCCTCCTGTTCGCCGCTGAGGATGGCGAGGGAGTGGCCGCATTCCGAACGCACGCGGGCGGCGAATTCGGCTCCGTTGAGCGCGCTCCGGACGGCGCTGGTGGCGACGAGCACGATACGATGCGCTCCCCATACGCGTGCGTCGGCGACGAGCGAGCCGATGGCGGCAAGACCCGCGGCCATGCCCTCCTCGCCGAGCACAGGCGAAGCCTTTGCGATTCCACGGCTTATGCGGGCGTCAATCGTGCGGGAGAGCAGCGTGTCCAGTCCGCCCCCGGAGGTGTTCCGGGCGACCAGGAGCTTGATGGTGTTGCTGCCGACGTCGACGACGGCGACGGGATCTTGGGCGTTCATCAGAGCGTGAAATCGGCGGGCGCGATTGCGTAGACAAATTCGCCCTTCAGCGAGGTGCGGGCGAGCCGGTCGCGCACTTCCGCGCTGCGGCCGACCAGGAATGTCTCGTGGACCTTGGTGACTTCCTTGGCCACGCAGACGAAGCGGTCCGGACCGAGGACCTCGATCGTTTCGTCCACGAAGGCGGCGATACGGTGGCAGCTCTCGTGCAGGACGACGGTGTAGTCGAAGGACCGATACTTCTCGAGAAAGGCGCGGCGGGCGGAGGTTTTCGCAGGGAGGAATCCGGCGAACAGGTAGCCATTGGTGGGCAGTCCGCAGGCGGACAGCACGGCGACGGCGGCGCAGGCGCCCGGGACAGGCACGACCGGTAGACCACGGCGGCGGCAGGCGCGCACCAGACGGAAGCCGGGGTCGCTCAGGCCCGGAGTACCGGCGTCACTGACGACCGCCACCGATTTCCCCGATGCAAGAATCGCCGCGAGGCGCTCGGCGGCTTCGGTTTCGTTGTGCTCATGATAGGGCACGAGCTCGCGCCTGAGTCCAAGACGGTTGAGCAGAAGTCCGGTGGTGCGGGTGTCCTCGCAGGCCACCACATCGACCGTCCCGAGGAGGGCGCGCGCTCGCTCACTCAGGTCGGCCAGGTTGCCGATGGGGGTGGCGACGACGTAGAGATGTCCGGGAAGCGGGCTGAGCGAGGCATTTTCCATGGACGGCGGGTATGATGAAACCGGAAGGAGGCGGGCGGACTCCAGCCCGAAAGAAACAAAAAATCCGGCGCTCGGTAGAGTCGCCGGATTTGGAAAAGGGGGAATTGCCTCTTACTGGATGCCGCTGCCGGGGGTCGTGCCCATGCCGGGGATCTGGCCCTCCCAATTTGCGGGACGTCCCCACGGGATCGAGCTGTCCCGATCGGTGCGCGAAGTGCAGCCGGCGGTGAACAGGGCGAACAGACCGAGGAGCAGAAGAATGACGGGAATACGGAGGAACTTCATGACGATTATTGAGCTAAAACGATGGAATCGCCTTTGTGCAAGGCTGCGCGCAGTGCATGGGGATCGACCTGTCCGATCGAAAGTTCGTCGCGCACATCGCTGATAAGAGCGACTCCGATCAAATCGGTTCCCCTCCGAATGAGAAGGCGCTGATTGGGGCGGGCTCCCTGCGGTGCGCCGTAATTGACGACCACGAAGCTGTCTTCGGGTCCGACGGCCAGCACGGAGTAGGAACCTGCGGCGCTCTTGGGAACGGGTCCGCCATCCGGCGCGATGGGATTCTTCGCCAGGGCGATCGACTGCTGGAGCGCGTCGATCTGTGAGTTCAGGGCCGGAATCTGTTGAAGGCGAACTTGGGCATCCCCTAGGCGTCGTTTGACATCAACGATTTCCCCATTGAGGGCGCTGACGACCTGATCTTTGACTATAAGCATGTTGCGAGATTGAGCCAAGGCGGAGGAGGTCTCGTTTTGCTGAGTCTGCAAGGTCGCAATATCGGTCTGTAATCGGGAGTTGTTGGATTTGAGCGTCCGGAGCTCGCCCGTGAGCTTCCCGACTGTGGTCTTGAGCGAGTTACGTTCGGACTGGAGGGAGGCCACCTGGGCCTCGGAACGTGAGAGATCGGCGTAAACGCGGAGTTTCTCGCCCCGATTCGTGATGAACAGAATCGTCGCCACGGTCGCCAGCAGGGCTGCGAGCACATTGAGGGCGAGGAGAAACACTTTCATCCTGTCGGACTAAGGAGCACGAAAACGCGAAAAATGAAAGTCGGAAGCTGGATTGTCCGACTAGGTGCAGGAAATCGCAGAAGAGCATTGATCGCGGCACCTTCAGCGGCTACCGAAAGGCCATGGGACGTCAATGGCTCCATGCTAAGCGCGCGATCGTGAACCTCAAGAAGGGGCAGGTCGTGCAGAAACTCGTGAAAGAAATCTCGGTGGCCGCCAAGTTGGGCGGTGCCGACGTTGCCGCCAATGCGCGACTTTTTGCCGCCGTCGAAAAGGCGCGCAAGGCGAGTGTCACTCGGGAAGTCATCGAGCGGGCGATCAAGAAGGGCGCGGGCGTCGGCGACGAGAAGATGACGCTCGAGCACATCGTTTTCGAAGGGTATGCGCCGCACAAGGTGCCCGTGATCGTCGAGGTCATGACGGACAACAACAATCGCACGTCGTCGGACATCCGCGTGATCTTCCGCAGGGGTCAGCTCGGCGGTGCGGGCAGCAATAAATTTCTTTTCGATCACGTGGGCATCGTGGAGGCCCATCATCCGGACAAGGCGTCGGACCTCGAGGCGGCCGCGATCGAGTGCGGGGCGGACAATTTCGAGCCGCTGACCCACGAGCAGAACGACGACATCCCCGAGGGTGTCGCCGGAGCGCGGTTCACGACCGACCGGACCGCGGTTCACGCCGCGTCCACCTGGCTCACGAAGAACGGATGGACGGTGATCACGAGTGAAATCGGCTATGTCGCCAAGATGTTTCCCGAACTCAACGACGCCGACCGGGCCGATGTGGGCGAGTTTCTACAGGAGCTCGAGGACCACGACGACGTGCTTCGCGTCTGGGCCGCGGTGAAATAGCCGGACGCCGGAATGGCGTTGAGGCGGCCGGCGTGCCCCAGGAGGGAGAAGTCGGTTTGACGACGGAAGAGTGCCGCGGGGGGGCTTGTGCTCCACGCGGATCAGAAGGCCGCGTTGCCTGGCGTGCGGGCGAAGGGGATGACGTCCCGAATATTGCCCACGCCGGTCACGAACATGAGCATGCGCTCGAATCCAAGTCCGAAGCCGGCGTGCGGCACCGTGCCGTAGCGGCGCAGGTCGAGATACCAGCCGTAGTCCTTCGGATCGAGGTGGTGACGTTCCATCGAGGCGAGCAGCACGTCGAGCCGCTCCTCGCGCTGGCTGCCGCCGACGATCTCGCCGATTCCGGGCACCAGCACGTCCATGGCCGTCACCGTGCGGTCGTCGTCGTTGAGCCGCATGTAGAACGGCTTAATTTCCTTCGGGTAATTGAACACCGTGACCGGGCACTTGAAGAGCTGCTCCGTGAGGAAACGTTCGTGTTCGGACTGGAGGTTGATGCCGTACTCGACGGGAAACTCGAAGGTCTTGCCGCTCGTCCTGAGGAGCTCCACGGCCTCGGTGTAGCTGATGCGCTGGAACGGGCGCTGGACGACGAAATCGAGTCGCTCGAGCAGGGACTTGTCGACGAACTTGGAGAACAGCTCCAGATCCTCGGCGCAATGCTGGCGGACGTCGGTGATGAGGTGCTTCACGAACTCCTCGGCGACGTCCATGTTGCCAGCGAGGTCGGTGAAGGCCATCTCGGGCTCGATCATCCAGAATTCGTTGGCGTGGCGCGATGTATTGGAATTTTCAGCACGGAAGGTGGGACCGAAGGTGTAGACCTTGGAGAAGGCGCAGGCGAAGGCCTCCGCCTCGAGCTGTCCCGAAACCGTGAGGTAGGTGTTGCGCTTGAAGAAATCCTGGGCGGCGTCGACGGCGCCCTCGGGGGTGCGCGGGACGTTGAGCAGGTCGAGCGTCGTGACGCGAAACATCTCGCCCGCGCCTTCGCAGTCGGAGCCGGTGATGATCGGCGTGTGCACGTAGACGAAACCCCGGTTCTGGAAGAACTCATGGATCGCGAAGGCTAGCCGGCTGCGGACGCGGAAGACGCTGCCGAAGAGATTGGAGCGCGGGCGCAGGTGGGAGATCTCGCGAAGAAACTCCGCCGTGTGGCCCTTCTTTTGAAGCGGGTAGCTGGCATCGGCACCGCCGAGCACACGCAACTCGCCGGCCTTGAGTTCCCATTTCTGCCCCTGGCCCTGCGACGGGACGAGGCTGCCCGTGATCGAGACCGAGGCGCCGGTTGTGAGATGTTGAATCTCGGCGTAGTTGGGCAGCCCGGCATCGGCGATCACCTGCAGGTTCTTCAGGCAAGAGCCGTCGTTGAGTTCGATGAACGAGAAGGTCTTCGCGTCGCGTCGCGTGCGGACCCAGCCGTTGACTAGGATTTCATCTTGGGGAGCGGAGCTCGCGAGCGCCGCCTTCACGGAAGTGGCTTTCAGCATGGCGCGAAAATAGGGGCAAGGAGGGGGACGCCAAAGAAAAAGTGAAGCGCAGCGGCCCGCGGACAGTTTCGCAAGCTCCCTGCAAGAGCGCGCCTTGGAAAGGCGGGTTGGCCGCTGAAATTAAGTTCAGCCGTCGCTTGGCAATGCCTGGGCTTTGTGCACCATCCCGGGCATGTTTGTCGATGAATGCGTTATCAAAGTCCAAGCTGGCGACGGTGGTCGCGGCTGCATCGCGTTCCGCCGCGAAAAATACGAGCCGTGGGGCGGCCCAAACGGCGGCGACGGCGGCAAGGGCGGCGATGTCGTGCTGGTGGGTGACGACGACACGAACAACCTGATTGACTACAAGTTCCGCCCGCACTGGAAGGGCGAACGCGGCGAGCACGGCCTGGGCAAGGACTGCAACGGTCGAGAAGGCAAACCCTGCATTCTCAAACTGCCGTTGGGCACGATCGTGATCAACGTGGATACGGGGCAGCCTGTGGCCGAGTTGACCGAGGACGGGCAGCACATCGTCCTGTGCAAGGGCGGCAACGGCGGGTGGGGCAACACTCATTTCAAGACCTCGACCAACCGCGCGCCCAAGCACGCCAATCCCGGACACCCGGGTGAGGCGGGCGTGTTCCGACTCGTGCTCAAGAGCATCGCGGATGTTGGGTTGGTCGGATTTCCCAACGCCGGAAAGTCCTCGCTGACCAATGCCATTACCAAGGCGCATCCTCGGATGGCGGCCTATCCCTTCACCACGCTGCACCCGCAGATCGGTGTGATCGAGTTTCCTGACACGAACCAACGCCTTCTGCTCGCGGACATTCCCGGGTTAATCGAGGGGGCCAGTGACAACCGCGGGCTCGGCCACCGATTTCTTCGGCACATCGAGCGCTGCGCGGTGCTGGTGTTCATCATCGACATGGCCGGCGTCGACGACCGCGATCCTTATGACGACTACCAGACCCTGCTGAACGAACTCGGGCTGTATTCCAAGGACCTCTTGAAGAAGCCCCGCTTGGTCGCCGCAAACAAGATGGATCTGCCCGAGGCAAAGGCGATGCTGGCCAAGTTCAAACGCCGCCACAAGGTGCCGGTCGTCGAGATTTCCTGCACGAAAAAGACAGGCCTGGAGAAATTGACGAAGACGCTGCTCAAGAAGGTGATCGCGCTCAAGGGAGCCGACCATGTTGCGGTGAAACGTTGAGGATTCTCCGGTGATCGAAGGTCGGATACGGCTCTGCGCCGCTTCGCCTCGGAGCTTGGCAAGGTGCCGCCGGACCCTAGCATTTGCGCCATGACCCCCGAGATTCGCCCCCTTGTGATGCGTGCCAACCGGCTGCTCGGGGCCTCGTTGGTCGAGCACAATCTCGTGAAAATCGAGCATTTGGAGCAGGCCAATGAACGCCTGCTCGAGATCCTCAATTCCGACGACCTGAGCCAGGCGACCGTGCTCGGTGTGCTCGCCTACGAGCTGAAGGCGGTCAAGGAGGACGATGTGCTCGCCCATCTGGTGGACAGCGAGGGGATCGGATTGGTGGATCTACGCTGTTACGATGTGAGCGACGAAATTCGCAAGAATCTGGATTTGCAGGCCTGTTGGGCGACGTGGTCTGTGCCCTTCGATCGGGAGGAAGACTTCATCTTCATCGCGACGGCCTATTACCTGAGCCCGGCCGTTCGAAACTACTGGGAGAAATTGCTGAAGGCTCCGATCATCTGGTACGGCACCACGCTTGAAAACATCTCCACGCTGCTCGAACGCGTGGAGAGCGAACGCGGCACGGTCGCCTGAAACGCCATGGCACTCGGAAAAATCCAAACCCAGGTGGTGGCCTCCCTCGAGGAGATGGGCCGCCTCACCGCCGCGCAACGCGCCCAGATCGCGGCCCAGCCGACCGAGTTTTCCGGCGAGGCGCTCGACCGGTATCTCGAGGAAGAGTTCAGGATCTCCCCCCTTCAGTTGCTCGCCGCCAAGGCCAAGGCCGTGGGCCTTGCTCCCTTCAATGTCGCGCGAATCAGGGTGACTCCCACGACGTACGAGCGGATCCCGCAGGATTTCTGCATCGAGAACAACGTCCTTCCCATCGGTCAGGTCGGAGAGATCCTCCTGGTGGCATTCGCGAATCCCTTCGACCTGTCCCTCCTGACCAAACTTCAGGAAATGACCGGCAAGCGCGTGGTCCGCGTCCTCGGCCGGGAGCGCGAGATTCGCGACAAGGTCAGCAAGGCCGGAACGACCCATGGTCCCGCGGGCTTTGACGACGTGGTGCAGCGCGTCGGTCAGGAATACGGGGAGGCGGAGTCCACCGATTTCGTTGAGGACGATGTGTCCGAGGAATCGGGCACGATCATCCAACTCTCCAATCGGATCATCGAGGACGCGTACTATGCCGGCGCTTCCGACATCCACTTGGAACCGTGGGAAAAGGAGATCATCGTCCGCTACCGCGTCGACGGCGTCTGCCACGAGAAGCTTCGCATGCCGCGCAAGGTCGGTCCTGCCCTCATCGCGCGTCTCAAGATCATGTGCAACCTGGACATCGCCGAGCGGCGCCTGCCCCAGGATGGCCGCATCGTCTTCAAGCAGTTTTCGAAAAAGGGCATCGACATCGACCTGCGCGTATCGACGGCTCCGCTCAACCATGGCGAGGGCGTGGTCATGCGTATCCTCGACAAGCAGAAGACGACGCTTCCGCTGCCTTCGCTTGGCTTCACCGACGCGAACCTCACGCGTTACCGCAGCGTCATCCGCCAGCCCTACGGCATGATCCTGCATTGCGGTCCCACGGGCTCGGGAAAGTCGATGACCCTCTATTCGGCGCTCAATGAGATCAACACGCCCGACATCGTGATCCGGACCGCGGAGGACCCCATCGAATACACGCTTTCAGGCATCAACCAGATGCAGATGCACCGGCAGATCGGGCTCACCTTTGCGAGCGCCCTGCGCTCCTTCCTGCGCCAGGATCCCGACATCATCCTCGTGGGTGAAATCCGCGACAAGGAGACCGCCGACATCGCGGTGGAGGCTGCGCTCACCGGGCACCTGCTGATGTCGACGCTTCACACCAACGACGCCCCGTCGACA